>JAHFEC010000005.1 GCA_023248665.1 Microcaldota archaeon
TCCACCCAAGGAAACATCTACTACTTCCAAAATGGAACAGCTTCATGGCAAGTATTCGACATTCTCGGCCCCTCCGGCTGGGCCACCGGAGGCACGTCAAGGCCCTTCAATGCCACCACCGTGGGCGGCAACTGGTCAGGCTACGGCAATGACTGGTTCCCCTACACAAATAAGACGAGTGGCACGTGCGGCGCATTAAGTTCAGCAGGAACTACCTACACCCTCTCCTCCAACTATTCCATCAACGGGGCCACCTGCTTCAACATCATGGCGCAAAACATCACTTTGGACTGCGCGGGCTACTCGATTACAGGCAATAATTCTTCTGCCACATACGGCGTCTATTCCACCCAGGCAAACACCACTGTCAAGAACTGCCAAATCTCCAACTTCTCCACGGACATCCGGTTCACTGGCTCGGCCAACAGCACCGTCCAGAACAACACCCTCATTGCGACCTACAACGCAAGCGGGCAAGGCTACGGAGTATATGCAGACAGCCATTCCGACAACATTTTCATAGAAAACAACAGCATGTCTTCGTACCGATCGTCTATCCGCCTCGTTGGTTCTAACAATGGCAATATTTCCAGCAATCCGCAGCTTACCTCTGATATTGGGAGCGGAGTCAATCTGGAGGACTCCGAACTCACCTATGTGTTCAACAACACGGCTTTAGCCGTTGGTCTGAACGGCGCGACCCCGGTCGGTATTTTAGTCCACGCGGGTGCCGCCTCCAACACTATCACAAAGAACACCATCAACGCCACCGGAGTCACGGGCATATATCTCCTGACCGATGTCGCCGGCCTGACGCAAACCAACAACACTATCACCAATAACACCATCCTCAACGCCACCGTGGGTCTCTACTCGGACAGCAATTCAGGAAACAATACATTCCTCTACAACAACATCACGGCCGGAGTGTGGGTCAATGACACCAACGGCACAAACTACTACAACACAACAAGTGCCGGCAACATCTACTACTTCCAAAATGGAACAGCTTCATGGCAAGTATTCGACATTCTCGGCCCATCCGGCTGGGCAACTGGGGGCACGAGCAGGCCCTTCAATGCCACCACCGTGGGCGGCAACTGGTCAGGCTACGGCAATGACTGGTTCCCCTACACAAATAAGACAACCGGCACCTGTGGCTCATTAAGCACCGCCAATACCATCTACACTCTCACTTCCAACTATTCAGTCAATGGTTCCACCTGTTTCAACATTACCGCGGCCAACATCACCTTGGACTGCGCCGGCTACTCAATAAGCGGCAATAATTCCACTTCCACCTACGGCGTTACTTCCAACCAGTTCAATGTCACGGTGGCGAACTGTGTTATCTCCAACTTCTCCCGTGCCGTTTCTATATTCGGCGGGACCAGTGCCACCATCAGCAACAACACGCTGAATTCAAGCTTCAATTCCGTGATATACTTGGACAGCACATCCCACAATGCCCTCGTCACGAACAACACCCTCCATTACCTCGGCTCAACCTCAACCGCATCAGGCATAAAATCGGACGGGGCAGCAAACACGTCCATTGACTGCCTCGGCACGACAATAACCGGCTCCAACGCCTCTTCCACCTATGGCATCTATTCCAACCAGTCCAACACCACAATAAAGAATTGCAATATCTCGAGCTTCGAATCTGGCATCTATCTCACAGGCTCTGCCAACAGCACAGTGCAGAACAACACCGTCGTGGTTAGCTTGGTTGGAACAGGAATCTCGGTCCTCTCTAGTTCGGGGGGGACAACGGTGGCGCTGAACAACGTCACTTCAAACGGAGCCGCGTTCTCCGCCACTTCCAAAACTCTTATGATAGCCAATAATTCATTCGTAAGCTCTGCTAGTAGCGGTGGAAGTGTCTATTTCAATTCCGGCTCAAATTCCAACACGCAAGTCTACAACAACACCATCACAAACTCTGCCGGAAATGGCCTCGGAGTCAATGTTTTCGGCGGCTCCAATTTCACCCTGAACACCATCCATGGGAATTGGCAGGGGTTAGCCATACAGAACGCCGACCACCTCAATTTCACCCAGAACCGGATAACAAATACTGCCGCTCCAGAGACGATTAATCTGCAAAATTCCAATAGCTTTATCTTCTACAACAACACCGTCATCGGAGGGAGCAGCGCCACGGCTCTTTCGTTCGACAGCTCGTCTTCGAGCAACTTGGTCTATGCAAACAACATCACCGCGCCAGTTTGGATAAACAACTCGGCTTCAAACGACTTCAACACCTCCTCCATGGGCAACATCTACTACTTTGCCAACAACACGCCAAGCTGGAACGTCTATTCCATCGTGGACATGGACAACGACCACTGGGCCGACACGGGATACAACGTGCCCCTCAATTCCAGCGTCAGCGAATGGTCCGGTTCAGGCAATGACTACCACCCCTACACAGACATCTCCGACACCTATCCGAACCTAACAAGCCTTGATATCCACCCTGTGCCCGCCTACAAGAGCAGCACGCTCTACTGCACGGTCAACGCCTCCGACAACGAGCAGACCAACCTCACCATTTCCTATGAATGGTACAAGAACAGCACAAACCAAACTTCATTGGCCGGCAGCATGAGCGTGCAGAATGCCACCTCCACAAACCTGTCCACTAACGTATCCTCCTCCCTCTTGCTCAAGGGAGACACGTGGTACTGCCGCGCCCGGGCCTACGACACCATGCTTTACTCCAACTGGACCAACTCCAGCACCGCCACCATCCTCAACAGCCTGCCCAACATCCAGAGCATGAACCTCACCGAGCTGACCCAGAATTCCATGACCCAATGCCGCGCCAATGTCACGGACGGCGACGGGCAGTCTGATCTGGTATGGGTCAATTTCACCGTCACCAACCCGTCCGGCCTCGTGGTGGTGAACAACCAGAACGGCACGCCTGACGGCAGCACCACGTTCTTCAACTCGTCGAGCTTCAACCTCTCCGTCTGGGGCGAGTGGAACTGCTCGATAACGGCGGTGGACAAATCCAACGCCTCGGTCACGCTCAACGGCAGCTTCACCGTAATAAGGGAATGGCAGAAATTCTATGGCGGAACGCTCGGACGCCTTGCCCTCGGTTCGGGCGTATCCAGCTTCCTGATCAACTGGTCGGCCACCCACGGCCAGACGGTCTATGTGGCCGAGCCCACTGTCAATGTCAACTTCACCTACATCTACCCGATGGGCGTGTGCCCGAACGGTTCCCTGCACAACGGGACCGGCGTAAGCGACTTTGCTACGGCGGACAACACCACGCTGGGCCTCACCAGCGCATCTTCCCGGACCATCTCCGGATTCTTTGATGCCAACAATGACGGGCTGATGGATTCAAACGAGTCCTTCATGGTGTTCGGGCGCAATGTTTCCAACGTCCCGGCGGCCAAGATCTCCAGCCTCTCGCCCTTCTCCACGGGCGTGTTCTGGCAGGGCGCGGCCGGCTCCAACCTATGCTTCAACGGCGTGCAGGACCTGGTGTTCGCGGTGAGCATCAACAAGTCCGCGCCGGGCCTCTACGGCACCAGCGACTACGAGCTGATGATTCCCGAAGAGCTGGCCACCTACAAGAACCAGTCCAACCGGCTCGTGGCCTTCTACGGCGAATACCGGGGGCAGAATGGATAAGATGGAAGAAGCCTGAAAATCAGAAATTCAGTCTTATTTCGGTTCTATCAGCGCGATAAGCTCCTTGGTGGACACCACGCCCACCTTCGTCTGTTTCTTGAGTAGCCGGTCATTCGACCAGAGGAGGCAATCGTGTTTCATGGCCAGCGCCAGAAAATCGACGTCTTCCCCCAGCGCGTCTTTCTCGCTTTGCGGCCGGTCTTGGATGGCGTCCAGCGCAGGATTCACGAAGCGCGCATATTCGTCAAGATGGGCGAACGAGACTTTTTGGAGCAGTTCCTTGAGCATTTCTTCGAATTCCTTCCTGTTTATCCCCGTCTTATTCATTATCTCTTCTTTGTGCCCGTCAATCTCATCCAGCGCGAATTGCGGCGAAACGAGCCGCACATCCTGCGCAACAATCTCGCGGAATGCCGAGTTTTTCCAGAAGAACGTGAAAAGCACGTTCGAGTCTGCGACAAGTTTCATCCGACCACGCCCGCTCTCCGGAGTTTGGCCAGTCTTCCTTTTCTTGAATTTCTCACCAAGTTCACGGCCCACTCATCTATCTCCTCCTCCTGCCCGGCTTTCTTGAGCATCTCGTCCCTCCACGCCAGCTCCTTGACTTTTCGGTTGATCATGCCCTTAATGAATCCCGACCAGTTTATTTCCGGGAATCTTTTCATCATCATCCTGATCTCGGGGCTTACTGAAAGCGTAATCGAAACCATCTGCTCGCCTCACGTATTTCTGTTTAAACACATATATCTGTTCAAATATTTAAAGGTTTGCGCGGCACCCGCGACTACGAGCTGATGATTCCCGAAGAGCCGGGGGCTTGGAGATATGAGCCCATCCCGGATCGTGCGGGTGATCCTCAAAAGCCAGGCGCGTTCGGAGTAAGCGCTCAAATTTCCCCCATCTCGATAAAAACGCGTTCTTCGACGTTGGAAGTGACTTCCATTTCGAAGAAGCCGAAAACTGGCGTTTTAGCGCTTTTCGAGCCGAATGCTCACGTCATTGGCGCCAAGAAAAATGTCCGAATAGGCTATAGGCAACCACGAAAGTTTTGCGACTCTCGCGCATGTGTCGTTCGTCGTGGTTGCCTATTAAGTGGCCCCGCAGAACATTGCGGGGGCACTATAGTCTGTCATCGTGGCCAAGAAAATCTTAAGCGTTTACCATTTTAAGCCAAGTTTCATAAAAAAAGTGATAAGTGGTGGTTCGGCCTCGGGGCCGAACCTATCACGGCGCTCGGAAAGAAGTCTGCCCGAACTCTCGAGTGATGGCGTGGAGCCTTACTTCGATTTTACAACATGGCTTAGAACCCATCCAAATACGTTTCTTTACTTCTTCCTCTTTCCGCCTGCTTTGGCGGCCCGGCCCGCCTTCTTCTTATTCCCGTCCGATTTAGGGGCCCGGTCCATCTTCCTCTTCTCTGCGTCCGCTTTCTTGCCGCCCTTCATCTTCCCGAACGAGATGGGCAGCAATTCCTGCATCCGCGAGCCGGCCGGCTTTCGGGGCGCGGGCGACATCGCCATCCGGATTTCGTCCGGCTGCTCGGACAGCGGCAGACGCCCTTCCAGCCGTTCAGCCGGTTCGTCCTGCGCGCGGGAAAGACCATATCCGCTCTCATCCCTCTCTTTAGGAGCCCGGCTTTCCGTGGCGGTCTCCCATTCTCCACTGCGCCGGCCGTGCGGAGGCTCTTGCGCCGCCTCGCTCTCATCAGGGGTGTCTGAAATCCCCCGGCCCGGCCCCTCCTTCATGGCGCTTTCGGGCCGGTCGATGCCGAACCCGATCCGGCTCTTGCCCGCGCCCATGATGCGCCCGGTCCTGTCGTATTTCTCGTTGGGGTCTGCCGAGATGAGCGCGTGCTCGGCCTCGGCCGTGCGCACGCGGAAGAGCAGCCTGGATTTGTCCGAGATGAGCAGCCCTTCGCCCTTGCCGCAGGAGAGCAGTTTCTCGTACTCCTCGTGCGTCAAATTCAGCACGCTCTTCATGAGGTTCATGGCGCTCTCCTTCTGGTGGAACGTGAACTGCGTGGCCGTGTTGTTGAGGATCGAGCGTCCGGCCGGCGACTGGAGCATGTCCTCCAACTCCTGCGTGATGAACACGAAGGACACGTTGTACTTGCGGCTGTCCTTGATGATATACCGGACATATTCCTCGGAAGAAGGATAATTCACCATGGTCCAGCCCTCGTCCATGATGAGCGCCTTTCTGGACTTGTCCGAGAGCAGGCGGTGGGTGATGAAGTCAAAGATGACGTAGTTGAAGAAATCGCGCATGGTCTTGTCGTTCTTGTACTGGCCCAGATCAAAGACGTGCAGGCGCGAATCGAGCCGGACCGTGGTGGGGGTATCCACGAACCCGTAGAGCCCCCCGCGCACGAACGGGCGCATGGACACGCGCAAAAACTGCAAATCATGGCGCAGCTGCTCGTCCTTGGTCTTGTCCAGCCGGCGCTCCACCTCCGAATACACGTCGCTCATGCGCGCGCCGCGCCTCTTCCTGCGCGAGTCTTCCAGCACGTGGCCCAATATGTCTGAGAGCACGCCTTCCTGGTATTTGGAGAGCGAGCCGCACATGATGGCGAACAGGCCGAGGAGCGAGCGGATCTTGTCGTTGGCGTCGCGCCCCTCCAAATCGAACGGGTTGATGTTCACGCCCCGCTCCGAGCCCACGGTGCTCACCGTCCCGCCGAGGCGCCGGGCCAGCTCGGTGTATTCCCCGTCCGGGTCGGTCACGTAGGTACGGTAGCCGTTGATGAGGTATTTGGGGATGAGGCTCTTGGCAAAATACGATTTGCCGCTGCCCGACTCGCCCGTGATGGCGATGTGCTGGTTGGGCAGTTTGGTGAGGTCAAATATTACGGGCGCGCCCATCCAGTCGAAGGCGAAGAACATGCCGGCCGGGTCGATCTCAAGCGACGAGGAGATGTGCGGGAAGGTGGCCGCCAGCGAGGAGGACGGGAAGGCGCGCTTCTTGCCCAGCGCGTCCGAGCCGGCGAGGCGCGTGGAATACACGGCCCGGGCCATGTCATAGTCCGCCACCCCGTAATCGATGGCCGCGCCCGCCAAGTCCGACTTGCATTTCTCAAGCACCGTGTCCAGGAGCTTTCGCGAGGGTGCCTTGCACGTGATGTAAAGCGAGGCGAGGAAATACTTCTCCTTGCCCGACACGATCTGGGTGAAGAATCCCTTGACATCCTCCAAATGCTGTTCCGTCTCCGGGTCAAGGAAGTCCGAGCGGGCCTTCTTCTCGGTGGAAAGTTTGAGGATGGCCGAGCGGAAGGTGGAGAGCGTCTCCTGCACGCCGACCGGGTAGAGGTACATCGTCAAGTCGTAGTCCTCGCGCCCGTCCACGATGTTGGAAAGCCATCCGAGGTTCACCTGATAGGGGTACCCGGTGGCATACACCACTTTCATGTACGTGCTGTCCACCAGCATATGGGCCGGCGACACCTTCACTTTCGAGGCCTTCATAAGGCTGTTCTGCCGCCCCGAGAAGAGCTCCTCGCCGCGCAGGCGGTGCACGCGCAGGCCCGTCGCCTCCAGCTTGTCCGAGAGCACGGCGATGTGCTTCTCCGCCTCGTCATACGCCCAGCGCGTCTTGCCGGCCGTGAGCTCGACGTGGCGGCGGCGCTCGTCCAGCGAGAATTCCTCCTCCCGCCCGCGCAGGGGCATGAAGAAGAACTCCCGCTTGATCTCGGTGATGATGTCCACGGGTCCGTAATAATACGCCTTCTCCATGGTGCGCGCCCAGCGCAGCATCCCTACCTTGGATTCGAACTGCAGGATGGGCCCGATGCGCTTGGCCCGGGGCGGGATGTTCTGGGGCATGCGGTTGGGGTTCTTGAACACCAGCCGGTTTCCGATGAGGTCGATGAGCACGTAATGGTCGGGTTTGACGAACAGCGCGCCCCCGGAGAAGAAGCCCGAGGTCTGGAATTCGGCGAGCGCGCACTTGGCCATCAGGCTGGCGCGCGTGATCAGGTCGCTTTCCGGCGGCGCCCCTCCGGTATAGCGCGGATCCTGCACCGAAAGCACGAGGTAATGGTATTTGCTGCGCGAGTGGTTGCCGGCCAGGTAGTCGCGCAGGAATTTGGCGTGCTCGTCGGCATACGCCTTCGCCCCCTTCACGCCGTCCTCGTCCGCGCCGAGGGCGTTGCGCGCGAAGTTCGTCACGTACTCCTCGATGTCCACCTCCTCGGACTGCACGAGGTGCATGGTGGGGTAGACCAGCTGGCGCAGGTACATCTCGTAGGCGCCGATGCGCGCCTCCTTCGCCTCGTCGGAAAGCAGCGGGAAGTTGATGGGCGTGATCTTGAGCACGGCGATGATCCGGCCGTCCAGCGTGGCGATCTTGTCCTCCTCCACGGTGCGGATGTTGCGCAAGAACTCGGGGTGGGTCTCGAGGCGCTTATGGCCCGAGAGGACGTAGTAGCGCACCCGGTCCAGCAGCCACTGGTCGAGGTTGGCGAAGATGAACAGCACGGAGAAGAAGAGCACCACCACCGGCAGGTAGATGGCTTCCGGCCCGTTGCCGAAGAACTGCGCGGAGAGGAAGTAGCTGGCGCCGGTCGCGAACAGGGCCGCGATGAGGTAGGCCAGCTGCTTGACCGTGATCAGGCCGCCGAGCCGCTCATCGACGTCCATGGCGTCCTTGGTGGGGATGGTGCGATAACCGGTCATGTGCGCCCTCTAGCCTAGGATGTCCCTTCCGTGCGGTTTTGGCCGATGAAGATGATGCCCGCCAGGAACGCCACGAGGAGCACCAGCAGGTTCACGAATCCGAAGAACACGATGAACGACGAGGAGAAGAACGTCGAGGCGAACGTGCCGGCGAACGCCGGGTCGGCGTTGCTGGTCAGGATCTTGTAGATGAGCAGGAAGATGGCGTTGAGCACCCCCAGCGCGAGGCTGGCGAACGTCACGGTGAGCGCCGCGCGCCCGAACCCCCTCGTCGCGCCGGTGAAGAACAGGAGGAGGGTGAAGGGGAAGAACAGCACCATGCCGATGACGGTGAGGTAGCGCGCCAGCAGCACGAGCCAGGTGAGGTGCAGGAAGGGCAGCATGAGCTGGAGCATCTCATAGTTCTCGGCCACGAATTCGGCCGATATGCTGCTGTGCGTCAGCGTGAGGGCCGCGTCCGAGCCGGCCACCCACGTGGAGACCGAGTTGATCATCAGTATGGCGTTCTGCACGATGGAGAACGAGGTGTAAGCAAAGATGGCGAACACGATGAGCCAGATGTACTGCTTGATGGCCTCGGACCGCTTCTGCGGGTTGAAGATGTTGAGGATGAGGTAGAGCGAGTTGAAAGCCCATGCCACCCTAAAGAGCGAGAGCGCGATCTTGACCATGCTGGCATATGCCGTCTTGTAAGGGGTGATGTCCGGATTGGCCACCACGAGGGGCGCGATGTTCGCGATGAGCGTGACGGCCGTCTGGCGCATGGCCGAGAATTCGGACGCCATGCGGTAGCTCTCGGCGCACTCGCCGAAGTGGCGCACGGCGTTGTCAAGGTCATAGTTGCGGCAGGCGTCGATGGTGGCCTGAATGTCGGTGAGCGTGCTGTTGGTGCTCGAATCGGTTCCGAGGCTTGCGCTGACGTTGGCATCTTGGCCGTGCAGCGATGGGACGATCGCCGCGAACATGAAGAGGAGCGGCAGGAATGTCCACACCGACCTCTTGCGCCATATCCACGCCATCATCAGGATTACAATCGTTATCATTAAAAAGATAGGGGCCACCTTTCCGACGATATCCACCAAATCCTGCTGGCTGGAGGCCAGCCCGTATCCGCCGGGCACGAACGCGCTCGCGGACGCGCCCACCACCTGGTCGGATTCGGCGGCGCGCACAAGCACGGTCTGCATGGATTCCTGCAGGGGCACGTCGACGAACGCGCGTCCGGACAGGTCGGTCTTCAAGGAGGCCGAGCCGCCCGCCCACGTGAATTGCACGTCCATTCCGCCGTAATCGTCTCCCAGCTGGTCGGTGACGTGGGCCACCACCCGGGCCGTCTTGTCCGAGACGTTCTGCACCCCGGCCGTCAGCGAGGGGATGGCCCGCGAGGTGTTGCAGGCCTTCTCGATGGTGGTCGTCTTGAATGGCGTGACGAGCTGGAACGTGCAGTCCGATTCCCCGATGTTGGGGCTGTCGATCGGCAGGCGGTAGCTGATGCCGGCCACGTATGCGGTGGCGTTCTCGCTCTCGTGCATCTGGACCACGCTGAGCGTGCCCTCGCGCGAGGGCGAGGGGATGAGGCGGGCTTGCAGCACCGGATAGAGGCCGCCCTTCTTCGAGAGGCGGATGTCGTTCTTGTGCACGGTCAGCCCCAGGCCCTTGACATTGATGCTGTAATAAAGGAAATCGCGCGGCAGGGTGATGTTGATCACGCCGTTGGCGAACCCGCTCTTGGGCACGGCGAGCAGATGGGCGTAGCCGAACTCGTCCGGGTATCGCTTGATGGGGAACGTCTCATTCAGTTCGAGAGTGTCGATGGCGCGCTCGCTGGAATTGGGCGTGCAGACCGCGCTGACATTGCACGCGCCCTGCGCGCACGTCGTCTCGTTCTGGTAGGCCGAGAGGTTCCGGCTCCATTCGCCGGCCGCCGTGAGGCGCACGGTGAGGTTGGCCTTCTCATTGCCCGCGAGCAGGCTGCCGATGGGCAGGATGGCGCTCGAGGTGCTGAAATTGCCGATGCTTTTCACCAGCTCGAAATCATAGCCCTTGATGCCGTATTCCTGCGCGCACCAGCTGCCGTTGGCGGGGTTGGGCACCACGAACCGGATGTGCGCCTGCGCGTTGGCGATGGCCTGGTCGGGCAGGTAATAATATCCGTCCCGGCTGTCGATGACGGACGGGTACATGGACGTGAGCCTGAACCAGACGTCGCGCAATGAGCCGTTCTCGCCCCACGCCCCGTCGTCGGTGCCAAACGCGCTCATGTCCGACGTGTTGTCGTAATAGGTCGCGAGGGGCAGGCGCGAATTCCAGTAGCGCACCCAGTCGAGGTTCTCCTCCGGGTTCGAGTGCCGGATCAGCCCCAGCGCGAGCTGGTCGCGCACCGAGCCGTTGAGCTTGTCCAATATGTCGCAGACCTGCGGATCGGTCTGGTGGAAGAACGTGCAGTCGAGCGCCATCGGCGCGGGCCGGAGGGGCGCGTGGTAGTCTGTCTCGTAGATATAATCCGTGTATTGGCCCGGCTGGAGGGCGAATAGGGCCGGCACGGCTGCCAGCAAGAACAGGGACGCGAAGAATATGGAGAAGAGGCAGGCGCGGGCCGGCTCGAAATGCGCCGGCCGCTCTTCCGGCCTGCCGGAATCCATTCCCATCCTTTCCTTTCCTCTCCCTGCCGTCGGGCGAAGCGGGCGCATCTACACCACGCTGATGGGGATATTGGTCATGATAGCGGCGAAGAGGGTGACGAGGAACGCGATGATGCCGTTATGGCGCACGCTCGGCTCCGGATAGGCGATCATGGCCAAGCTGATGATGATGACCACGAAGAGGAGCACATTGGTGAGCATGTTGAAATTCTCGACCAGCCCGATGAACGGATCCACTGTCATATTCGCCACCCCAACCTTGCCTATTGTCTTGCGAATCTTTCCTGTTGCATCATCTATTCATATCTATCTATTCTCTTGTATCCTCAACCGTTTTTCTCCCTATGGCGCCAGCCCGCACACATTGAGTCCCGTGAGGAACCGCAAGGCCGACATGCCCACGATGTACAGTATGGCCGCCCCGATGGAGCCCAGCAGCATCTTGGAGCCGTAATTGCGCCATTGCGGGAACGCGGCGCCCGAGATGGTCGCCACGCCCAACAGGAATACGAGGAAGAGGATGATCATGACCGGCGTCTTGATATAGACGTTGATGAACGTGCAAATCTTGCCGTCCGACGCCCACGGGTCGTTCATCGTCACGATAGTGGCGTTGGCGGCCGCGCTCGTGTCATTGAGAGAGGGCGTGGTATTCGGGTTGAGGAACACCGTGTCGTTCGCCCCTTGGGCGAAGAGCCCGGCGATGAGCGCGAGGCCCACGAATGCGAGGAAGAGCGTTTTGTTCATGAATTTCACCAAGGATGCTATCTCCGTGATATATATAAACCCATCTTGCCCGACCGCTTTGCCCAAAAGCCAACGCCGCTTTGCCCAAAAGCCAACGCCGCTTTGCCCAAAAGCCGCCCCCTCTTTTTCGGCGGGCGGGTCGTTAAGAGCATGTTTTATAACAGTATCATGCTCATATATACCTGCCATATATCCGGAGTTGATTTCATGGTTTTTGCCCAAGTCGAGCTGGATGATTACACCAACCGGGTGCTCAATGTCATCAAGGCCAAATTCGCCCTCAAGGACAAATCCGCGGCCATCGGCAAGTTTGCCCATCTTTTCGGGGAGGAATTCGTGGAGCGCGAGCCGCGGGACGAGTATGTCCGCAAAATCCTCGACATCGAGGCTTCGCATCTCGCGAAGCATCCCAAGCGCCGCATGAGCCTCAAAGCGCTCGACCGGCTTTGCGGGGAGAGCTGAGTGCTGGCATTCGACCTCACGGACGGGCTGAAGCTCAGGATGCGCAAGCTCGCGCACAAGGACCGGCCTCTTCTCGAAATATTGCGAAAGAAGATGCGCGAAATCGTGAGCAACGACGCCAAAACCGCTTCAAGCCGTTATAAGAACCTTCGCCAGGACCTCCAAGGCCTCAAGCGCGTGCACGTCGACCGCCATTTCGTGCTGACCTTCCGGGTGGGCGAAGCCAAGTCATTCGTCCTGTTCATGGATTTTGACCATCATGACAAGGTTTATCGGTGAGAAAATGACTGCGCTTTTGACATCCCCGCTTTTCGACGTCCACACCCATCACCCCGAAAAAACAACCGCCGAAGCCGGCGGCATTCCATCCCATTCTTTCGTCGCCTCGGGTTTCAACCGCGAATCCAACGAGGAAGTCATCGCCTTCTCCCGCGCGCACGGATGCCTTTTCTCCCTCGGGATCGGGCCGCAGGAAATCCAGAGAACGGAAAAATACCCCGACCTAGAGGGCGCGATAAGCGAAGTCGAAAAACAGCTGGCGGGCGTGCATGCCGACCCCGCCCTCTCCCGGCGTTTCGTCGCCGTCGGCGAAGTCGGATTGGACAAGCATTGGGGCAAAACAACAGAAGACAGAGAGCGCCAATTCTTCGCCTTCGAGAGGATGATTTCACTGGCCGGAAAACTCGGGCGGCCCCTCGTCATTCACTCAAGGGATGCGGAAAATGAGTGTTTTCGCCAATTGCACGCCGCCCATTGCGAAAAAGTCATCATGCACTGCTTCGGGGGAAAATTGGAAGAGGCCAAACGATGCGCGGATGCGGGCTGGCTGATTTCAATTCCGCCGCAAGCAAATTCCGAGAGAAAAAAAATCATCAAGGCGCTGGGCATCTCCTCGCTTGTTATCGAATCCGACGCGCCCTACATCGGAAAAATGAGTGCGGATGCGCTCAAATCCGCCGAGATGATTTCGCGCTACAAGGAAATGAAATTGGAAGACGTGCTGGGGGCGACGGCGGGCAATGCGAGGAACTTTTTTTGCATCGGAAGCGATGCGCGATGATTACGGGCCCATGGGCAAGCCGGCGTTGTTTTCCTGCGGGAAGGCGGTTTCATCACGATAAGCATTATATACGCATCTTGCGCAAAGGTAGCCATGGCAAAATCAAATCCTCTGGCGTTCAAGGTGGTTCTCCATCGAGAGGAAGATGGCGGCTATTGGGTTGAAGTCCCTTCGCTCAAAGGTTGCTATTCACAGGGCAACACCCGCGACGATGCCCTCAAGAACGTGCAGGAAGCCATCGAACTCTATTTGGAAACGCTCGGCGTTTACAAACCTCGCGAGATGAAAAAGAACGAGGTTGAAATCGACACGGTGCTTGTCGGTGCCTAAGCTTCCGATCGTCTCGGGGCAGGAGTTGGTTCGCCTTTTGGTCGGGAAAAGGGGCTATGCGATTCGCAGCCGCAAAGGCAGCCACGTTATCCTGACCCACGCGAGCCTGCCGCCGCTCACCGTTCCGATGCACCGGGAGATCCGGCCCGGACTTTTGTTGGACATCATCAAAACGGTCGGGTTGGGCAGGGAGGAACTGGCCGGGGGCAGGTGAAGGGCCGGCGGTCTGCCCTCGTTATTCACCAGAGGAACGGGCGCGAGGCCGTTTTCCCTTGATGAAAGCGGGAAAATCCGCCACTATTAAGCTTATTGCCCGTCTTTGTGGTAAAGGTCAAGAAACGTCAGAATCCCGGATTTTTCATCATACGCATACGAAAGCCTGAACGGCGCCAAATACAACTCTCGCGTGCCCTTTCGGCAGAAGCGCATGGGCTTTCCGACGTCTGGCTCGATGACGGCTTTGTCCATGAGTTTGTCAAGCTTAATGCGGATGCTGGCATCCAGCTTGGAATAGAGCCTTACGAAATGCTCTGATTGGCGCACAAACTTAGCGTTCATGCGTCCGCCCCCTCTTCAAGAAGTCTGCGGCGCTCATCTGGACATATTTGCCCCTCTCCACTTCAAGATAAGCGGCTTCGGTGCGCTGCGCGAATTCGATGTCCGCCTGCAGGCTTTTGGCGTAATCGCTCGCTTTGCGGATGATGAACATGCCGGCATCCTCGATGATGACGAGCTTCTCGCCCTCTTCGAGCGTCTTGCGCATGCTCTGCGGGATGACGACCTGTCCTTTCGAGCTCATGGTGGTGATGCGGATATCTGTCATGGTAAGATTGGGCTTACTACTGTTTAAAATGGTTTGCCAACGCACGCCGCTTCTTTCCATCCCGCATTTTGGAATAAGCCTATAAACCAGTTCGTGAAAAGATGAAAAGAAGGCCATACGCCCAAAACCCACCCGGCAGAGAAATCCTTATGCCCGCCATCCACATCGCAAATCTCACCAAGAAATTCGGCAAACTGGCCGCCGTCGACAATCTTTCGCTTGACATCAACAAGGGCGAGATATTCGGCCTCCTCGGCCCCAACGGCGCGGGCAAGACCACGCTCCTGTCCATGCTGGCCGTGCTGATGGAACCCACGTCGGGCGAGGCGACCGTGGCCGGCCATGACATCCGCCGCCATCCCATCGACGTGCGCAAGTCCATCGGCATGGTGTTCCAGACCGGCTCGCTTGACAGTTTGCTCACCGCACGAGAAAATCTCGAACTGCACGCCCGGCTTTTCGGAGTGCCAAAAGAGATGCGCCAGACGCGCATCCAGGAAGCCCTCGAACTCGTGGAATTAACCGACCGCGCCGACGAGCGCGCCGGCAATTTTTCGGGGGGCATGAAACGAAGATTGGAGATTGCGAGGGCATTGTTGCACCATCCGCAGGTCCTTTTCCTTGACGAGCCCACAGTGGGCCTCGACCCCCAGACGCGCGAGCACATCTGGAAATACATCAAGGCCCTCTCGCGACAGGAGCAGATGACCATCATCCTCACCACGCACTACATGGAGGAGGCCGACGTGCTGGCCGACCGCATCGCGCTCATCGACCACGGCAAGATCGTGCAGCTGGACACGCCCGAAGGGCTCAAGCGCCAGATGGGGGGCGATCGGGTGAAGCTGGTGTGCGCCAAGGCCTGCTCCGCCCACATGCTTGCCGCGCTCAAGAAAATGCCGTTCGTCAAATCCATCGTGCAGGGGGACGGCCACCTCGAGCTGGTGGTGCAGAATGCCCCCAAGCATTTGCAGACGATCCTCCATGCCGTCGGCGAGGTGGAGGAAGTGCATGTGCTGCCCGCCTCGCTCAACGACGTGTTCCTCCAGTACACCGGGCACGAAATCCGCAACGAGTCGGCCGAGGATGACGCGCAAGCGCAGTGGGCCGCGCACCGCTAGATACAGGGGTTTTGACATGTCCTCATCCGAAGCAACCATGGCCGTCTGGCACCGCGAATTCATCGTCTACACCCGCGAGCGCGAGCGCGCCATCTCCTCCGTCGTCACGCCGCTCATCTGGCTCTTCGCGTTCGGCGCGGGCTTGGGCGCCTCCATCACGCTGGCCGGCGAGTCCTACCAGTCCTTCATCTTCCCCGGCATATTGGCCATGAACGTGCTGTTCACCTCGATGTTCTACGGCATGTACGTGGTCTGGGACAAGAAGCTGGACGTGCTCAAGGAAATCCTCATCGCGCCGCAGCCGCGCTGGGTGGCTTTCAGTGGCAAGTGTCTGGGCGGCCTGACCATCTGCGCTTTCCAAGCCGCCATCCTGCTCGTCATCGGCGGGCTGTTCATGGGAATCCCCCTCTCCCCCGCATCCGTCCTCTTCACCCTCTTTGGCGCCCTGCTCTTCGGCCTCGGCACCGCCTCCCTCGGGCTCACCATCGGGGCCAAGCTCTCCTCGCCGGATTCGTTCTCGCTTGTCATGAGTTTTGTCATGTGGCCGCTCTTCCTCACCTCCGGCGCGCTCTACCCCATCAGCCATCTGCCGGATTATCTGCAGGTGCTGGTGCGCATCAACCCCATGGCCTACGGCGTGGATTTGATGCGCGGCGCGCTGCTGAACACCTGGACCTTGGGCTGGGGGATCGACGTGGCCGTCCTCCTGCTGTTCGCCGGCGTGTTCTTCTTCTTGGGCTCCCGGGCCTTCGACCAGATGAGTTTGGGATGAAAAAGCGCAAATCAGGCAGTCTGGCGAAGGGCCAACAGGTCATGGAGGGCTTTCTCCACCTGCGCCTGCCCGAACCAGGGTTTTCGCCCCAAGAAACGCTCGACGGCTTCCTCTTTGGAAACGCGCTCTTCGACTAGCATGAATTCCAATGAGCCATACAACTCAATGAGGTCCACTGAAGCTTTTCCGTCTTGCGTGACTAGTTCGCGGAGTGCATCAAGGCGTTTGATCTGTCCGTCCGTCAGCTCGGCAGGGTTCAAATCAGGCTTTTCCATGCAGTGATAAGCCAGAGATGCCACCGAGGCAGAATAAGGCCCCTTGATATACCATCCGAAATGGCGTTCATTGAAGGCCAGGCCAGCCGCTTTGAGGAAATAGCTTATCTTCTGGATGGCAAGCCGGTTGGCATATGAGTAGAAATCCGGACTCGCGTTCCCAAAGATGCACTTGAAGCAGGCCAAGACCAGTTCAGGGCTGTCTGGAGCCGGGGTCATGCTTCCACCTTCGTCTCCGATGTTTTAAAACATATGGAGGGCAATCTTCCGCTCGTCTGTGTTTTTAAAGCCGAGATACGACTGCCAATCAGGTCTGATAAGCCCAGTATCCCTTTCTGTTCTACGGTCGGTGGCTTCCCTACGATCAGATCCTCCAGCCGCTTTAGTTTTTCTGCCGTGGATCCACTATCGTCAATCTCATCGAACACGCCTCTTAATTCCACAAGGCGGGGCATCAAGTCATCATCACCCAAAGGACAGTCGATAAGAAACCGCTCAAGAGCCGGAATTCGCAGGAGTTTTTTCGTTGGGACGGGTTTGCCAGGATGGATTTCTTCCAGGTGGGGGTGTATGCGATTCAGTTCATTAGCCAATCCAAGCAGCGAGCCGAGCATTCTTTCGTTGCGCTGGTCTTGAAGCTCCTTCAGAACCTTCCGTTGGAGCTCGGAAGCATGGATAAACACCTTGCCGGCTCCTTTCAGCGCCCAGACTGTTTCCTGTGCGTCTGTTCCGCGCTTGATGAAGACACCGCGTTCCGGCATTTGCCCGGTTACTTGGCCGCTATCCGGTTCCGCAAAACTAATTCGAATGTTCTCCCGGCCATTCTCAAAACAAAGCGTTTCTCCTTCAAGGCCCGGGCAGTCGCCGAGAGCTTTCCGGACCTGCCTCTCGACGTCCTCGCGCTTGACGTTTTTCGGGGCTTCAAGCTGCAAAACAACTGTTGGTGCTATCGGCACGGATACATTCTTATGAGCCACATTGTGAACCGTCCCCCGACATTCGGATTGGCCGAACTGCTTCGTGAGCGTTTCACGCAGCAACACACCATGCAAGTCTAAATACGGCGAAGAAATTGTGACTTCGTATCTTGGCATGCCGTCGTTATGGCAATTCAACGCTTATTAATCGTTCGAGACATCCTTTCCGCTCGCAGGAAAGATTTGCCTGCAAAATGGTCTCATACTCCAATAGACAAGTTTTTATACTCCCTACCACACATATACCTTATGAAATTTGTCCCAAAACCCTTCCCAAAGATGCTTGCGACCGGTGCCATCCTCGCGTTCATGGCTTTCGGGGCCGGCAAGCTGAATGCCCAGGATCCTGCACTAAAAGCCCCGGTGCCGTCCAAAGCAGTGGTTCCGGACTTCGATCGCAGCGGCAAATATCTCATGGACTCGGCCAAGGCGGATTCGCTTCTTCCGTTGGATAAGGCGGCCCAGGACGCGAGATCGCGTATCGCATATTGGCTTCTGGATCGCCGGACATTCGCGAGCGACATCAACAATCCCTTCCCCCACCCGCCCTATCATTTCGTGGACGCGGTCGATGCATGCCTAGGCAAGCCCGCCATCCGGCCATTGTTCCGCGCTTACCCCCAGTTGTTCCTGTCCATCGTGCAACGCAGCCCGTTCGATCCGGTCTACGGGACTTCAAGGGCCATGGAATGTTTCCAGCTCCTTTCGCAGCCTCTCGTGGCGAGCCGGCTGCGGGCCGATCCCGCGTCGTTTCTCGAGTTCGTCGAGACTGTCCCGGGCGTGGAGCTGCCGGACCTTCTCCAAGTGCTCAACGACTCCGCCTTCGCCGGATTCGCGGATATCAAGGAGGCGGCTATCGCCTATTACGACGGATTGATCGCCGGAGGCGCCAAATACCACTATCCGGCCTATTACGACCGGGCGGTCATTTACCAACTCTCGAAGCGGTATTCCGAGGCCATCGCCGACTACAGCAAAGTGATTGAGATAAAACCGGATTACACGGAAGCTTATCTCGGGCGGAGCGGGTGCTACTATGCCGTTCAGGATACTGAAAGGGCCGAGCAGGACGCCCAAAAAGTCAGGGAGCTTTGGCAAGAGGCGTATGACAAGAGCGGGCCCCACATCTATGGCTCGCCCCGCCCAAAGCCACATAAACCGCACAAGCTGCACACGCCAAAGAAGTGAGCGAACTCTCTTGCGCCGGTTGCGGCTTCCCACGCATCCATAGATATGTTTAAATATTTCTTAAGCCACACATTATCATAATGTGTAATATATAATATATAAAAGGTGTTTTCATCATGACAAACCCGGCACGTCCATCTCATTCGCGTCTGTTTATCGTCGCTCTTCTTGTGGCCATGCTGGCCATGCTCATGGTCGGCTGCACCCAAGTCGGAGGCTTGTCCTCCGCGTCCGGCAGTGTGAATTCCGCTCCGGCATCCGGCCAAGCCTCGCCGGCGGCCGCTTCGGGCGGCCCGTCTGCTTCGAATGCCAATCCCGCTTCCTCCTCGATCGTTAATGCGGAGTCCACCGCTCCCGCCTCGGGCTCATTCACCATCCAATCTAATCCGTCTGGAGCCAATGTCCTGGTTACCAACGCGTCGACGACCATCTATCAAGGCGTCACGCCCTACTCGGCCAGTGACGTTCCGCCCGGAAGCTACGTGGTCAAGATATCCAAGGACGGGTATTCCCCGCTCACGAGATTCCTGTATGTATATGCCAACCCGGCCACCGTACTTGAGATTAATCTCACCTCATTGTCGCTCATCAACGGCTCGTTCATCGTCAACGCCTTGCCCGAAGGCACCCAAATCACCGTCAGCCGGGGCACGGATGTTTATTCCGGCCCATCGCCTTTGCAAGTGGACAGCACGACTCCCGGCATTTATCAGGTCACCGCCAGCCAACCCGGCTATGCGCCTGCATCCGCTCTCCTGATCGTGGGCACCGGCCGGCTCACGGCCTATAATCTCACGCTCGAGCGCATGGCCTTCGGCTCTTTCAACCTGAGCGTCTATGACTCGCTCGGGTTCGGCCTCGTCAATGCAAGCATCACCGTCAAATCCGTGAACGGCTCCCAGCTGACCGGCACCGGCGCTTCCTACTGTGCGAGCAATGTCCCGATCGGCGCCTATTCCGTCATCCTGACGGCTGACGGCTACCAGCCCGCCATCGAAAACTTCAGCGTCGGCGAGAACCAGACCACGGCCATCAACTTCACCTTAAATCCCAACAACGCGACCGGCTTTACGGTCTATACCAATCCGGCCGGCGCCGCCATCTCCATCCGC
>JAHFEC010000066.1 GCA_023248665.1 Microcaldota archaeon
TTCGCCGGCACCGGGGTCTTTCTCGCCGCCATCCTCATTCTCATCGCCTCCGGCCCCCCCATCCGCTTCCGCCGGCGGGCTCGCGCACAAGCTCCTGTCCGGTGGCGCCTCATCGGACGGGAAGCCCCACGTGATCCGGCACGCGCTGGCCGTCTCGCTTGATGGCAAGCCGGCCGGATGGATGGCCTCCCTCTCCGATCTGGGATTCACGTCCGCCCGAATCCTGAGCGATTCGCTTGAATTGGAGCTGGTCCAGTCCAACGACCTCTTCGGCAAAGCGCACGATTTCATCCGCCTTACGCTCTCGAAAAAGGAGCTCGTCATCGCATACACTGTCCTGCCCGCCCAGAACCCCGCCCGCCGAAAGCTCGAGGCCGCGCGCCTGGCCCTCCTCGCCCTCGGCGCGACGCGCTCGCTCTCCTCCCCGCCCGCGCTCCTCTCGTTCATGGCCGAATGCCTGGACGGGGCCATCGCGAACCTCTCGCTCTGTGACGAGCCGCTCCTCTCCAAAAACGCCCAGCTCGACGAGCGCGTGCGCGAACTGGGAAAGGCGCTCAAGGGCATGGCCGCGGGCCGCGAGAGCGACGCGCGCAAGATGCTTGCCGACGCGCAGGCCATCGGCTCGCTCCAGTCGCGCCTCGACGCCCTCCTGTCCATGAGCGACCGGGCTGTCGATGAGGAAGTGATGGAATGGCTCCGCTCGCATGACGGCGTCGTTTCGGTGCGCGAGCTGGCGCGCCATCTGGCCGTGCCTCCCTCGCGCGTGGAGGCCGGCCTCGACCGCCTCTGCAAGCAGGGGCTGATCGCCAAGGTGGAAAAATGAGGAAGAAAAGCCGAAAAACCCGTCCACCGCGTCCGGGCAAGGCCCCCTCGTCCTCTCCGGCCCGCCCGCGCGAGCGCGCCGCCCGTCCGCCCATTCGTTCGCCGGACGGCGAGCCGTGCCATGTCTTTAAAATTCTGGCGAACAAACCATTGGCATTACGGTATGCCCTCCTGCCGCGTCCGCGCGGGATCGGGCCGGCCGTGCGGCGCTTCCTGGAGAATGTCAAGGTCGGCCGCTAGATTCCCGGTGTTCACATGGCTCTGGTCCAGATTTCGCTTTCGCAACTGTGCGCTTTGGGGAAAATACGCCCGTCCGAGGCCGAGCCCATCCTCACGGCTCTGGGCATCCCGCTCGAGGCGCAGGAGGGCGACAAGCTCTCGGTCGAGATCACGCCCAACCGCCCGGACTGGCTTTCGGTGGAAGGCATCGCGCGTTCGGCGTACAGCTACAAATCCGGAAAGCCAAAATCGTATCGCGCCTGCCGCTCCGGCGTCTCCTGGCACGTGGATCCCTCGGTGCGGGACGTGCGCCCGTGCATCGGCTCGGCGTATGCCACCGGCGTCCAGATGACGCCCGAGCTGTTTGCCTCGCTCATCCAGCTGCAGGAGAAACTGCACGACACGCTCGGCCGGGGCCGGCGAAAGATGGCCATCGGCCTCCACGACATGTCCTCCATCCGGCCCCCATACACTTACAAGGCGGTCGGGCGGGACGAGGCGCGCTTCGTGCCGCTGGGCCGTTTCGCCCCCATGACCTGCGGCCAAGTCCTCACCGAGCACGAGAAAGGCATCGCCTACGCCCATCTGGTCGGCGAGCGGTGCCCGCTCATCACGGATGCGGACGGCGAGGTGCTTTCTTTCCCGCCCATCATCAACGGCGAGCGCACCCGGGTGGGCGAGTCCAGCCGTGACCTTCTCATCGACTGCACGGGCCAGCATGCGCGCACCGTGTTCACCACGGTCAACATCATCGCGGCCGCGCTGGCCGACCATCACGGGCAGGTGCATTCGGTGCAGATGGACGGCAAGACCTACCCGGTGTTCGAGCCGACGAGCATGCCATGGCCGCTCAAGGAGGCCCGCGCGCTCCTCGACCCCAAACTCGACGCTGAAGCCGTCGCCCGCCACCTGAAGCGGATGGGGCACGAAGTTCGGGGGCGGCGCGTGCTCTCGCCGCCTTTCCGCGCCGACATATTGCACGCCGTGGATCTGGTCGAGGACATCGCCATCTCGATCGGTTACAACCGCATCGAACCGGTCTTGCCGGATTTCCCATCCGTCGCATCTTTTACGGACCATTCCGCCTGGCACGAAGCCCTGCTGGGCTTGGGCTATTTCGAGGCGTCCAGCTGGATCCTCACCAACAAGAACGTGCTGGCCAGATGCATGCTCGACCCCTCGCGCGCCCTTTCCGTCTCCAATCCGCTCACCGAGGAATTCTCCACCCTGCGCCCGTGGCTCTATCCGAACCTCATCGACATCTTCTCGCGCTCGAAGTCCGAGCCGTTCCCGCAATATCTCTACGAGGCCGGCCCGGTGGAAGAGCCGGCCGGCCCGAGCCCGTCCGGCGGGAAACCCCAAGATTTTTTTCCCATGAAGTTCGACGAGGTCGCGCACATCTCGGCTGCGGCCACCCATTCAAAAGCCAGCCTTTCCGAATCGCTCTCCCATTTGGGCGGCTTCCTCTCCGCCCTCGGGCTCTCTCATTCATTGGCAGAGCGCGATATCCCGGGATTCGTCCCGGGCCGGTGCGCGGATATCCTCATCGACGGGAAGGCGGCCGGGCTGGCGGGCGAGATCCACCCTCAGGTGCTCGACGCCTTCGGGCTTGAGCAGCCGGTCGCGCTCTTCGAGCTGGATGCGCGGACGCTCGAAAAGAAATAGGAAGCAAAATCAAAAAGCCGAAAATCCCATTTTCAGCCCTTATTCGGCGGCGTGCCCGGCGGCAGGGGCGGAGGCTTGGCCTCCGGTTTCTTCTCCGCCGCCGGCATGGCGGGCGGGGGCGCTCCGCCCGGATTCGCGCTTCCCGGTGCCCCTTCTTGCGAGGGCGAAATGACATACTGGCCTTCTTGAGCCTCTTCGGTCGGCGCCTTCTTGTTCTTGTAATACTTGTATGCGATCGCGGCCAGGATCCCGACCCCCAGCACAATCGCGATGATAAGGGCCAGATTGAGCCCGCCCGCGTTTCCCGGCCCGACCGGCGGATTGAGCTGGGAAGCATCCGCGCCTTCGTCTCCGGTCGGGACCGCGAACGTGTCGGACGAGCTGATGCTGTTGCCGTCCGCATCCGTGGCCTGCACGATGTATTTGACGGTCGGCACGCTGCTGTCGAGCGGAATGGCGCCCTCGTAGAGGTTGTAGCCGATCGCGTACATCTGCACTTTCTTCTGCACGCTGTTCTTGTCGATGTAATACAAATCGATGGAAGCGTTGTTGTCGCGAAGGCCCGAGGCATACTCTCCGTTGTCCTGTATCACGGCCTGGATCCTGAGGATCTGGCCGTTCCAGTTGGCCCGGATGTTGCGTATCTGAGGAGGGTGCGAGTCGAAGACCACCACCGCCTCGGTATCTACGGACAGGTTGAGGGTGCGGCTTTTCTTGTACCGCCCGTAATAGACCGCCAGGAGGGGATCGGGGTCGCTCAGATTCACGAACTTCGCATAGCCATCGGCGTCGCTCGTCTGCTTCATGTCCCCCACGTTCACCTCGGTGCTGACCGGATTGCCGGCATCGTCGAGCACCCGGACGCTCAGGTCGTAGAAATTGGCGCTGATGTTGACGAGCGTGTCATCCGTGACCGAAAACGGGATCTCTTTCGAGAGGCTGCCGATGCTGGCGGTCAGCGTGTGCTCTCCGGCGTCAATCGGCATGGTCAGGAAGCCGGATGCCGGCACGGTGAGCGCCGGCCAATCCTCGATGTAAAGCTTCATGCCCTGGAGCGGGATGCCTTTCCCGTCCACGGCCCGGAAGGTGACCCCGTAGACCGGCAAGTCGATGGTGCGGGGTTTTTCCCCGACGCTATGGTTGAACTGCGCGGATCCGCCCGCTTTCCCGTATTGCGCCCGGACGGTGTAGACGTAATTGGTGTCCTCGTTGAGGTACTCGATGTTCTCCAGCATGAACGTCGCGCGCCCGTTGGCGCCCGTGAGCAGGTTCTTGGTGGTTGCCATGCCCCGGGATTTGGATATCTCCCACGTGATGTTGGCCGTGGCGTTCGGCACGGGCCGGTAATGGCCGTCCAGCACCCGCACCTCGACGGTTTCGCCCCATCCGGCACGGATCTGCGGGATGCAGCCTAACAACAGAATCCCGGCGAGCAGGGCGAGGGGAATCCATCTCATGGCACAAGTATGCGACCAATGTTTAAAGAAGATTCCGGCCAGCCGAGGCCCCGTGCCGGTTCGCCACTTCGCATACTTTTTCCAGTGCCTTCGCCAACTCCTCCTCATCGAGGTTCGGGCATATGCGGATGAATTCGGGGCGCCCGAAATCATGGCCGGCCGCGACCGCGATGCCCTCGTCCAGCAGCGCGCCGGCAAGCTTGGCCGAATCCGGCACTTTCGGATGCCGGGCGAAGATGTAAATCCCGCTCCGGGGCTCGACGAATTCGAACCCGCCTTTCTTGAGGATCCGTCCGGCCAAGGCGGCCCGCCTCTTCCACGCCTTCAAGTTCTCTTCCAGTATCCTCTCCTCGTGCGCAAGGCACGCGAGCCCGGCCGCCTGCACGAAATCCGGCACGCACGTGATCGTGAACTGGTTGAACCGGGTCATGCGCGCGATCACTTCCTTGGGCCCGACCGCGTAGCCCAGCCGCCAGCCTTCCATGTTGAACTCCTTGGAGAACGAGCGCACCCGGATCGCGCCCTCGGCGCTTTCGATTTTCTTGAAGGCGAGCCCCCGGTATGCCTCGTCGATGATCACGGCCGCTCCGGCCCGGGCCGCTTTTTTGGCCAGTTCTTCAATCACGTCCGGCGCCTGCACGGTGCTGGTCGGGTTGTTCGGGTTGCAGAGGATCAGCGCCTTCTGCCCGTCGAACCCGTGCCCGTCCATCTGCCAGCCTCTCCCGAAGCTTGTGCTCTCCACGTCCATCTTCAGGCCCAGATGCCGGCCCATCAAATGGTAAGCCGGCCAGTGCGGCGAGGGAACGAGGACGGCGTCGCCTCTCTTGGCCAGCAGGCTGAGCACTGCGAAGAGGAGATGTTTGGAGCCCGGCCCCACCGCCACATTGCCGGTTTCGCACCCTTCCCGTTCGGCGATGGCGGCGCGCAACTCTTCGAGCCCGGCCGCCGGGCCGTAATCCGAGCGCCCTTTCTTCATCACGGCCTCCGCCTTTTCCAGCGCCTCGGGGGCGACCGGCCGGTTGGTCTGCCCGATGTCGAGGCGGATGATTTTTCGCCCCTCATCTTTGAGCCGGATGGCCCTCTCGGCCAGTTCGTAGAATGCGCTCATAAGCCATCCGCCAGATTTTTCCTGATTTTCGAGAAAAACCGCCCGGCCTCGGCATGGTCCCTGGCCTTGACGATGTGCTTGAGGAATTCGAGGCGCGCCGTCACCTTCTCCAGCTCTTTTAGCGAGTGCGCGTTGAAGAGGATCTCGCACAGGAGCCAGTCATCCTCGCCCATCAGCCCCTTGGCGATGGCCATGTGCTTTCTAAACGTCGTGCCCGGCACTGTTTCGGGCTCCATGCATCCGGCGAACACCAGGCTGGAGGCGAACGGCAGGGTGAGCGAGTAGGCCATCATCCGGTCGTGCTCCGCAAGCGGCATCCGATGGACCGTCAGTCCGGCGGCCTCGAAGAGTTCGGTGAAAAACGCGGCCAGCGCCCCGTCCGATTCGGACGCGATGATCACGTTCTCCTCGTCGAGCCGGCCCATATGCGCGAAAGTGGGCCCGAACATGGGGTGCATGGACACGAATGCGCGGGCGCATCCGGCATAAAATTGGGCCAAGCCTCCTTTGACCGAGGCCACGTCCGCGAGCGCGCACGAGCCGTCCGTGTTTTTGACGATTGGCCCGAACACCTCGACGGTTTTGGGCAGGCTGACGGCATTGATCGCCAGTTCGGGCCGGAAGGCGACAAGTTTATCCAAGCCGGAGAGCACTTCGCAGGTGCCTGCCAGCGGTGCCGTCTTTTTAGCATCCACGTCATAGACGGCCACCTCGTGTCCGCGGGCGGCCAGTGTTTGGGCCAGCCATCCGCCCATATGTCCCGTGCCGATGATCGCGATCCTCATGCGCTCCCCTCCGTTCCTTTGTCCTGTGGGTAGAATCCCAGCACCCGGCACATCGCAGCCTCCTTCTTCACCCGCTCCAGCGCGTCCTTGACGCGGCCTTCCCCAGCATGGCCTTCGAAGTCGAGCAGGAACACGTACTTGCCCGGATCCTTGCGCGAGGGCCGCGATTCGATGCGCGTGAGGTTGATGCCATTCTTCGAGAACGCCTCGAGTATCCCAAAGAGCGCGCCCGCCTCGTCCTTGGCGGAGAAGACCATCGAGCACTTGTCGCCCTTCCCGTCGGCGAGAGGCTCGCGCGCGAGCACCAGAAACCGGGTGACGTTCGCCGGGTGGTCCTCGACGTTCTCCTTGAGCACCTCAAGGTTGTAGAGCTGGGCGCAGAGGCCGGAGGCGATGACGGCCGTGGCCTTGGGCCGGCTCTCGGACAGCATCCGGGCCGCGCCGGCGGTGTCGTAATACGGCACGGTCTCCAGTTTGTTGCGCTCGAGGAACCGGCGGCATTGGGCCAGAGCTTGCGGATGCGAGTAGACCACCTTGATCTCGCGGTAGTCCGTGCCGGGCCGCACGAGCAGGCAGTGGCGGATTGGCACTCGGATCTCGCCCACCACGTGAAGCGGTGTGTCCACCAGAAGGTCGCTCACCAGGCTCACGGCGCCCCCCAGCGTGTTCTCGACCGGCACGATGCCCCGGTCGCATTTGCCCTCCCGCACCAT
>JAHFEC010000067.1 GCA_023248665.1 Microcaldota archaeon
AGAGCGGCTGGTCTGCCGACAAGCGGCAGTTTGGGTGGGGCATTTCCCAGAAACTGCCAGAGAGAATCGACACGGCTGATTTCTGCACTCATCTATGGCATAATCTCTTCAGGCTGGGTCTGGGTTAATTCTGTCCCACAGCCGCCGGCGTAGATAGATATATAATTTTCAACGGCGGAGAATGAATATTTCAAATCAGAATGAGAATGCTCTGCTCAGAACGGCGATCCGTTCTGAGCAGTTAGAATATAAAAGAGGAATCTCCCGTCCATCAAAAGTGTTCAGTATACTGCACAGAAGTGTGCGATATACTGCACACCTTTATATACTTCCTGCCCTCAATTATGACCATGATTTCGGTTGAGACGTTGCAGTTGGTGGTCCGCAAGCAGCGCAGCGAGCTTGAGCTGGACGAGAAGTACCTCCCAAGGCAGCTCTACAAGGCGATAACCCCGGATGCCGATTTCGCCACGGTCATTGCCGGCGTGCGCCGGGGCGGCAAGAGCACGCTCCTGCGCCAGATCGCCAAACAAGCCAAGAAGTTCTATTACACCAGTTTCGAGGATTCCCGGCTCTCCGGCTTCGAGGCATCGGATTTCCACCGCCTTGAGGGCGTGCTGGCCGAAGAGTTCGGCCCTGCCGAACTCTATCTCTTCGACGAGGTGCAGAACGTGAAGGGCTGGGAGCGTTATGTCGGCGGCTCCCTTGGGAAAGGGAAGAAATTCGTCCTCACCGGCTCCAATGCCTCTTTGCTCTCCAAGGAACTGGGCACCCACCTGACCGGCAGGCATCTGACTTACGAGCTTTTTCCCTTCTCGTACCCGGAATTCCTGGCATTTACGAGCCTGAAAGCCAACACCGAGAGCGCCCGCCGTTACATTCGCGACGGGGGGTTCCCGGCTTATCTCAAGAAGGGGCTGGATGAGATATTACAGGGATTGCTCACCGACATACTAAATAGGGACATCATGGCCCGATACCAGATACGGGATGGCAAGCTCCTGCGGGACATGGCGCTCCATCTGGCCTCCAACGTGGGCAAGGAATTCTCCTATAACCGGCTGAGGAAAGTTTTCGATGCGGGTTCCACCAACAGCATAACGCAATACGGCACTTATCTGGAGGACAGCTACCTGTTCTTCTACCTGCCGCGTTTCGATTATTCTCCCGCCAAGCAACTGGTGGCCCCCAAGAAGGCCTATTGCATTGATAACGGCCTGGCGAGGGCCAATTCCCTCTCCTTCTCGTCCGATGAGGGTCGAATGCTGGAAAATGCCGTTTTCCTGTCCTTGAGGCGCAAAAACAGGGAGCTGATGTATTTCAGGGAGGAGGGGGGCGAATGCGACTTCCTGCTCAAACAGAAAGGGGCTATTGGCGCCGCCGTCCAGGTCTGCCTCAAGCTGGATGACGAGAACCTCAAGCGCGAGACTATGGGGCTGCAGATGGCCATGAAGCGGTTCAAGCTGGCCGAAGGGACGATTGTCACCTTAGAGCAGGAGGACCGCTTAGAAGTGGATGGCGGGGTAATCAAGGTCGTGCCGGCCCGGAAATGGCTCAACGGGGACAGCTAAGGGGCAAAATCAACGTTCAGATACGGATTCAGACCAAAGGCATTTGTCCTGCCGTCTGCGCTCATTTCATTCGCTTGCCGACAGTTTCGGCCTGCAGGCCGAAATCTCGGCAACTGCGGTTGCCGATCCTGCCGCCGGCGCTCACTTCGTTCGCTTGTCGTCGTCTCCGCAGCCGCGCGAGCGTCTGCGGATCCTGCCGCCGGCGTTCAGCCCTTCGGGCTTCACTTGGCGGCCGTCTCCAAAATCGGCGTTCCGATTTCAGATCCTGCCGCCGGCGCTCATTTCATTCGCTTGTCGTCGTCTCCGCAGCCGCGCTGGCGTCTGCGGATCCTGCCACCGGCGAAATCTCATTTTGAAAAATAGGTGCTGAATTCAAAGGCTGTCGATGCTTGCAAAATTCTCTTTCCGGTTATTCTTGATGTCGTCTTTAACCTCTGATATGAGTTTGCGCTCCTCTTCGGTTAAAAATGAGTCGAGCTGGTGAATTACAAGGAGCCGGTTGACTTTTTTCTCAAGTCGCTTGAAATCATGAACGGATACAATTGCATCTTCCATTTTTACACCTGTTTAGCTAATATCTGCGGCTACTTATAAATCCTTCCGCGAGTGTCGAAATCCGCTACGTAAACGACGCCTTCCCGGATGATCTCCAATATCCTGTATTTGCCCACTCTTGTCCGATAAGTATGCTCTTCACCCGAAATCTTTATCGTGTCGAGGTTGAAAGGCTCCACAAGCAATTTGAAAACTTCGCGAAGCCTTTCTTTCAGTTCGTTGTCGTCTAGCTTGTCGAATTTCTTCTGGGTTTTCTTGTGAATCAGAACCTGATAAGGCATAACGGGATAGTGACCTTATGATTCTAAAAGGGGGTTCCCATACTTTTTCCACTTCGTAAATCCTCCGGCGTTTAACCAACCGTTAAGGCCTGCCGCCGGCGATTCCTTCTTTAAGCCTATCGTTGTTATCCTATCAGAGGTTTTTGCATGGGAATGAGCAAGCATGATTTGGAACGAAAAAGGCAGAACATGAAGCGCCGCGTCGAGGAGCTTGAGGCCATCGCCAAAAACGACCCGCTCAAGCGCAAGCCGCAGATCCACGAGGAGCTCGAGAAGCTCAAGAAGCAGCTCGCCGAGAACTAGTCTTTTTAGGCGTTTTCATCCTTTTTTCGCTTTTCGAAAAGCGTCAATCAGTCCGTGGGCATAATTGATGGCCCCGAACGCCGTCACATAATCCTTTTTCCCCAAAAAGTATTTCGTGTCCTCGCAATATTGCGCCGCCAGATCCAGGACGTATCCGTTCTCCGGCGTTCTCTTCACTTCCTCGGCATTTGAGTAGAACTGGTCGATGTCGGAGCGGATGCGCTCCGCATCGTTTTTCGCAGGTGTCTTGGCCGGTTTTGCTGTTTTGCTCTCCATATGTCTCCTCTTTGCAACCGATTCGTTTTCTGACGTGATTTTGCGCGATATTATTTTAAGCCTCCACCTTATAATAACTTTCAGATGTTGGGGTAGTTTTCATGCTCGTCGTCACCAAATCCTTCATCGGCAGGGTCAAATTCGGCCAGAAAGAGGACGCCGGCGTATACACATGGATTGCCTACCCCAACGACCAGTACGCGATGCATTCGGCCGTCATCAAGGTTACCTCGGTGGGCAAGAACCGCGAGGCGGAAGAGGAGGAGAAGAAACAATCGCACGCGCAGGCCCGGTCGGAAGCCGTGGCCGAGCCCTCATCCGTGGAAACAAAACCGGCCGTCCTTTCCGACACGCTGGTGGCCGAAGCGCCGGCTCCCGCCCGCGCCGCCGCCTTCCAGCCGTTCAAGCAGTTCGAGCTTTTCCTGAACTAAATCCTTTTTAATTGCGAATCCGCTAATATAGCATATCTGCCCGTCATGAAAGAAAAGTGCTTCACCCCCAAAGAAAGAGAAGAAAGAAAAAGAATGGACAATATGCCATCATTCAAGCCTTCGTAGCTCAGTGGTAGAGCGCCTGTCTCGTAAGGCTTTTTTGCGCGGAGCGCAAAAAACCCCTGAAAACGCGCAACATTCGGCAATGCCCGAACGCTTGCGTGTCGAGAGAACAGGAGGTCGAGAGTTCAAATCTCTCCGGAGGCTAATATACTGGCATGCTGGTGCCGGAGGCGCCAGCAAGACTCTTTCTTTTACGCTGAAGCGCTTTTCTTTGCGGAGCAAAGAAAAGGGCTCACAGGAGGTCATGGGTTCAAATCTCGTCGGGGGCTTCGCAACGCTCGCCAGCCCGACTTTCGGCCTATGGGGCCGAAAACCCGCCAGGCCTTCGGCCTGACGGTCGTCGGGGGCTTCGCAACGCTCGCCAGCCCGACTTTCGGCCTATGGGGCCGAAAACCCGCCAGGCCTTCGGCCTGACGGTCGTCGGGGGCTTCCAAAATAAAAAAATATTGAAAATAAAAAAGAAGGCCTACTTCTGGGCTTCCTTCTTCTTCATCGCGCTCGCTGCCATGCCGAACAGCCTGCGCAGGATAATCAGCCCGACCAGCGCCCCCACGATCTCAAAGAGGGGGATGTAGGGCTCCATCTCCTCCGCAAAGGTGGCCAGGCGAACGGGCATCGAGAAGTCGGCCGTGTCGGAGAATGTTTTGCCCTGCGGATCCTCGAAATCCATCGCAAGTCCCGTGAGCTGGGAGCCCGACGTGGCGTCCTTGTCCACCGTGATCGTGTAAGTCAGGTTCACCGACTGGCCCGGCATGAGCGAATCGATGTAGCGCACCGTGCCGTCGGTGGAAAAGGGGAAGAGGGGCTGGATGCGCACTTTCAGTTTGCGCGCCTCCTGCGAGCCGGTGTTGGTAAGCACGATGTCCGTATCCTGCGAGGCGCCCGCGCGCAACACGGATAGGGAAGGATAGGAGGCGCTAAAGTCGGCCTTGGGTTTGACCGGCACCATGAACGTAAAGTCGGCCGAGCCGTTCTGGCGATCCTCTCCCGTATAATCAAGATGCACGTTCAACGGGTAGTCGCCCGGCGCCAAATTCTTGGGCGCCTCGACGGCAAAGGTGGCGGATGCGGAGGCGCGCGCGCCAATCGAGCCCAAGGTCTGGTCCTGGCTGGACCACTTGGTCTGCACGCCCGTGCTCGAAGCCCGGGCGCGCGCCGAGGAGACGAGCGTCGGGCCGGTGTTCTGGAAGGTGACCACCACGTTGGCCGTGTCGCCCGCGTAGATGTCCACCGGGGAAGAAGAGGTGACGGCGGCCGTGAAGGCGGGCGAACCGCCCACGCGCACGTTGACGGTGTTGGCCTCGGTGAATTTGGCGAAGTTCTTCTCATACACCGTGCCGATCGAAATCGGATAGGTGCCGCTGGAGGCGAGGTTGTCCACCGGGAGCAGGAAGGTGAAGGTGCCGGCCGAATCGGGATCCGTGTAGCACAGCTTGTCGATGTATTGGGTATCCGGACCTTGGATGGAGAGCGGGTAGGAAACCGCGAGCTGTACCGAGACGTGGCTGGCGCAGTTGTCCGACTCCATGCTTTTGATGTGGAGCGTGAGCGCCACCACGTGGCCCGGCAGGGCGGGCACTTCGCTGACGCTGGCGTTGAGCAGCTGCAGCTTGGGGTTGACTGAAGCGGATGCCGCCCCGGACAGGAAGAGCAGAAAGAGAAAGACGGGGGCAAAAGAACGAAGGGCGGACAGGCCCCCCGGTGCACGGGACACGGGCGGCGCCCGGGCGCCGCCTGTTTCTGCATTATTTTTTTCCATTTTCGTTTCCATAGCCGTCATGTTCATGGTTTTCATCCACATCACCTATAATCTTATCATGCGATTTCGCGTTTGAAGAGCATCAGGCTGAGCACCAGCGTGAAGAGCCCGAACACCGCCAGCGCCACCAAATCCGGCACGAGCTGGTAGAGCGTGAAGCCCTTCACCATCACGCCGCGCAGGGCATCGGCCGCGTAGGTCACCGGCAGGACCTCGGCCGCCGACTGCAGGATGGGCGGCATGGTCTGCACCGGGAAGAAGGCGCCGGAAAGAAACATCATGGGCATGGAGATGAGCATGGCCAGCGCCATGTACTGCTCCTGCGTCTTGGCCATCACCGAGAGCACCATGCCCACCCCGGTCGCGCCCATAGTGAAGAGCGCGATGATGAACACCAAGTCGATGAGGTGCCCGGAGATGGTGACGCCGAAGAGCGCCATGGCCACCAAAATCACCAAGGAAGAGCGCACGGTCTCCAGCAGCATGTAGAAGATCTGGGTGCCGAAGATGATGGTGACATTGGATGTGGGCGTGAGGAAGACGCGCGTCATCGAGCCGTCCTGCCGCTCGCCGGCGATGGCCCGGCCCAGGCCCATGGTCGCGCCCTGGAAAATGATGAGGGCGAGGATGGCGGGCAGCAGGAAGTCGATGCCCCGCCGACCGTAGCCGTAGGGTTGCAGGATTTGCAAAATGACGGGGCTGGCGGTGCCCGAATCGGCTTCGGACGAGATGAGTTCCAGCTGCTGGCCGGCCTTGTCCTGCAAGGAGATGGCCACCTGGGCGCCGGAGGCTTGTGCGCGCGTCTGGGCGGCGAGGGAGTCGTATTGGGAGGAAATGGTCCGCACGTTGGAGGATAAGGCGGCCTGCGAGCCCTGCAAGCCCCGGAAGAGCGCGATCTGCGCCAAGGTGGCGGCCTGTGCGTCCCCGGTGGCCAGTTCGACGAGCGTGGCCCCGCCCACGGAGGAGGGGGTGAAGCTGTCTGCAATCTGGTTCTGGTCCACCAGAAAGCCCAGCGAGTTTTGAAGCTCCCGGATTTGGGCGGAAAGAAGGGCCGAGGAGCCGGCAACCGTGTGGGCCGATTCGCGGGCGCTCTCGTCCACCTGGCGCTGGACGGCCGCGGGGTCGGCGGATGCGATCGGGGAGATGCGAGCTCGCGATTGGGCGAGGGACTGGCGCGCGGCATCCGACTGCTCGGATAGCTGGACCATGCGCCCGGACAGTATGGATTGGGACAGCGCGGCCGAGAAGGCCTGCGCCGAGGCCTTGGCGGAGGCGGCCACCGAGGAATCGGACTCGTCCACCATGAGGCTAATCGTGGCCGGACGGCCGGCGGCGACC
>JAHFEC010000006.1 GCA_023248665.1 Microcaldota archaeon
AATTCGGTTGATTATTGAACTTTCGAGCCGGGCCGCGAAAGAGTGCTCGCCGTCTGGGACCGGCGTGGCGCCCGAGCGTCGCCTGTCCTTTTTTGTTCCATTATTTTTCCAATCAGCTATTACGTCCAAAACGATTAAGCTTTTTTACCGTATTCCCTATCCGTTACCCGAGGGTTCGGCCCGTCCATTTCCGTTCAGTTATGGTTCGGGTTCCCGTTCCGGCGCGCCTTCCCGTTCCCGTTCGCGGCCTCTTCGCCGGCCCGCGCCAGTTTGCGCTTGATCGTTTTTAGCATGACGAACGAATCCCGTTCCATCTCCTGCAACCTGAACGAGATGAGCTTGGCCTGCGCGTCCAGGCGGGGCAACAGCACGAACTCGAGCGCGTTGACGCGCCGCTTGGTCTTCTCGATCTCGCGGATGAGCTTGCGGATCGCGTTCTCCGTCTCCGCGAGCCTCACCACGAGCGTCAGCACCTTCTCGAATTCCCCGGCCGCCTCGTCGATCTTGGCCGAGCTGCCCACAACGGAATATCCCCGTTCCATGAGCGTGTGCTCGTTGGCCTCGGATTTTATGTGCGAGATGCGCAGGCCCATGACGTTCTTGACCTCGATGTCCACGCCGGGGGCCTTCCGGACCGCCCGGGCGATATTCTCCACCTCGGCCACGCCGTGGTAAGCCTGCGCGACCGCGAGGGCCATGTATGCGCGTCTCATCTCGTCATTGAGCTCGGTGCGCAAATCCTTGGCCTTGGAGAGTATCTTGAAGAACTCCATGATGAGCACGTCGCGCTTCTGCTTGAGCAGGCTGTGCCCTTTCTTGGCCAGCCGGATGCGGCCGCGGGCCTTGATCAATTCCATGCGCGTCGGGTTAGGGGTTTCCGCCATCTTGCTCAACTCTTCATGACGCTTTGCGTTTTCGGCTTGGCTGTGCGTCCCAGCTCCTCGATAAATGTTTTCGTCACCTGCCTATACTGCTCGATCGCTTCCGGCGTGATCCTTCGGCCGGAGCGGCTGGCGATAAGGGCGTCCGCCACGGCCATCTTCTCGAAAGCCGCCCGCTGGGCCGGGTCCTTGATGTTCAACCCCATTCGCTCGCAGGCGGTAGGCCGCCGAACCATTCCCTGTTCCATCGTCCATCCAACTCCATCTTTCATTATTGCATTTTGGTCATTATTCTTTTTTGGCTTCCTCTTCCTTCCTGAACTTCTTGCCGTATTTGGCGATGAAGTCCTTCTTGACGCGGGTCAGTTCGCCAGGCGGCAAGGCCGACAAAAGCTCCCAGCCCAAGTCGAGCGTCTGCTCGATCGAGCGGTCCTGGTCATGCCCCTGCCGGATGAACTTGTCCTCGAACGCGTCCGCGAACTCCAGATATTTCCGGTCCGTTTCGGACAGCGCCTCCGCGCCGACGACGGCCGAGAGGGCCCGCAAATCGCGCCCGGTCGCATAGCCCGCGTAGAGCTGGTCGGCGACGCCCCGGTGGTCTTCGCGCGTGCGCTCCTTTCCTATTCCCAAGTTCATCAAACGGGAGAGGCAGGGCAGCACGTCCACGGGCGGGTAGATGGCCTTGCGGTGCAAGTCCCGGCCCAGCACGATCTGGCCTTCCGTGATGTATCCGGTCAGGTCGGCGATGGGGTGCGTGATGTCGTCGCCGGGCATGGTGAGGATGGACAATTGGGTCACGGTCCCTTTCTTGCCCCGGATGCGCCCCGCCCGCTCGTAGATGGTGGACAGGTCGGTGTACATGTAGCCGGGATAGCCTCGCCTTCCGGGCACTTCCTCGCGGGCCGCGGCGATTTCGCGGAGGGCCTCGCAGTAGTTGGTCATGTCGGTGATGATAACCAGCACGTGCATGTCCTTTTCATAGGCCAGGTATTCGGCCGTGCTCAAGGCCAAGCGCGGGGTGATGATGCGCTCCACCGACGGGTCGTCGGCGAGGTTCAGGAACAGCACCGCGCGCGAGAGCGCCCCGGTCTTCTTGAAGTCGCGCATGAAGTAGGCGGCCTCCTCGTGCGTGATGCCGACCGCGGCGAACACGACGGCGAAGGGCTCCTTCTCCTTGGAGATCACCTTGGCCTGCCGGGCGATCTGCACCGCCAGCGCGTTGTGCGGCAGGCCCGAGCCCGAGAAGATGGGCAGCTTCTGGCCTCGCACCAGCGTGTTCAGGCCGTCGATGGTCGAGACGCCGGTCTGGATGAAGTCCTTGGGCGAGTCGCGTGAGTACGGGTTGATGGGCGCGCCGTTGATGTCCACCCTTTTCTCCGGCACGATTTTCGGCCCCTTGTCGCGCGGGCGGCCCATGCCGTCGAACACGCGCCCCAGCATGTCCGGAGACACGCCCAGCATCATGGTCTCGCCGAGGAACTTGACCTTGGTGCCGCTGATGTTCACCCCGGCCGTGGGTCCGAAGAGCTGGATGACGGCCAGCCCCTTGGAGGATTCGAGAACCTGCCCCATGCGCCGCTCGCCGTTGGGCAGGGCCACCTCGGCCATCTCGTTGTACCCGACGTCGCTGACGTCGGACACGAACACCAGCGGGCCCGCGATCTTGGTAATCGTTTTGTATTCACGCATCATCATCACCCGCTCACTCTTTCTGGCCCAGCGCGTCGAAATCGGAATCGATCTGCGCGTTCAGGCTCTCGATCTGGCCCAGCTGCTCCTCGGGCGTCTCCTTCATGCGCGCGATCCGCTCGCGCACCGGCATGGACACGATGCGCTTGAGCTGCACGCCCAGGTCGATCGCCGAAATCGCGCGCCCGTGGAACTTGATGACATTGCGCAGCATGAGGTACTGCTTGCGCAAACTCGCGTACGTGTCAATCTCATGGTACGCCGACTGCTGCAGGAAGTCCTCGCGGATCATCTTGGCCACGGTCAGCACCATCTGCTCCTTCTCGGGCAGGGCGTCCGGGCCGACCAGCTGCACGACCTCCTGCAATTCCGCCTCCTTCTGCAAAAGCTGCATGGCCTCGGTGCGCAGGGCCACCCAGTCCGAAGACACGTTCTGCACGTACCATTTGTCCAGCGTCTGGGCGTAAAGCGAATAGGAGCGCAGCCAGTGGAAGGCGGGGAAGTGCCGCCGCTGCGCCAGGGCCGCCTCGAGCGCCAGGTACACTTTCGTCACGCGCAGGGTGTTCTGCGACACCGGCTCGTTGATGTCCCCGCCCGGCGGCGAGACCGCGCCGATGATCGTCACCGAGCCGTACCGCTCGTCGCTGCCCAAGCAGCGCACGCGGCCCGCCCGCTCGTAGAATTCGGCCAGCCGGCGCGCCAGATAAGCCGGGTAGCCCTCCTCGCCGGGCATCTCCTCGAGGCGCCCGCCGATTTCGCGCATGGCCTCGGCCCACCGGCTGGTGGAATCGGCCATGAGCGCGACATCATAGCCCATGTCCCGGTAGTATTCGGCGATGGTGATGCCGGTGTAGATGGACGCCTCGCGGGCGGCCACCGGCATGTTCGACGTGTTGGCGATGAGCACGGTGCGCATCATGAGCGGCTTGCCCGACTTGGGGTCCACGAGGTGCGGGAATTCCGTGAGCACCTCGGTCATCTCGTTGCCGCGCTCTCCGCATCCGATGTAGACCACGATCTGCGTGTCCGACCATTTGGCGAACTGCTGCTGGGCCACGGTCTTGCCCGAGCCGAACGGGCCCGGGATGGCGCACGTGCCGCCCTTGGCGATCGGGAAGAAGGTGTCCACCACCCGCTGGCCCGTGATGAGGGGGATGTCGGGGTCGAGCTTCTCGCTCACCTCGAGCGCTTTGCGCACGAAGTGCTTCTTGAGCATGCTCACCTCATGGCTGCGCCCGCCGCTCTCGAGCACGGCCACCGTCTCGTCGATGGTGTACCGGCCGCTCTTGACGGAGCGCACCTCCCCTTCCATCGGGGCGAGGATCTTGTGCAATATCAGGTCGGTCTCCTGCACGGTGCCCAGCACGTCGCCCTTCTTGACCCTCGAGCCGCTCTTGGCCACGGCGTCAAAATCCCATTTCCGGGAATGGTCAAGCGGAGCGACGCTCACGCCGCGGGCGATGAACGCGCTGCCGCTCTTGTCTGCGATGCCCGCCAGCGGCCGCTGGATGCCGTCGTAGATGGACGTGAGCAGGCCGGGCCCGAGCTCGACCGAGAGGGGCAGGCCGGTGGTCTCCACCTTCTCGCCGGGCTTGAGGCCCGACGTATCCTCGTACACCTGCACGGTGACCTTATCGCCGATCATGCGGATGATCTCGCCGGTCAGCTCGAGCTTGCCCACCTTGACGACGTCGTACATGGAGGCGTTGGCCACGCCCTCGGCCTCCACCACCGGACCTGAAATCTTGACAAGCTTTCCCATTTGAACACCTCGAAATTGCATCTTTGTAAAACCCATCATCACGCATTTGTTTTCTTGGCCGGCGCCTGGGCATCCGCGCCCGGCTGCTTCTTGTTCATGATATCGAAGCCCAGCGCGCGCTTGATGAGCTTGGAGAGCGATTCGGTCTGCTCCACCGGCCCGTGCTTGCCGGGCACGCTCACCACGACCGGCTTGGCCGCGGCCTCGACTTTGCGCTTGAGCCGAAAGTCGCAGGCCTCGAGCAGTCCCTCGTCGATGATGATAATGCCGGTCGTGCCGTCGGCCATCAGAGCGCCCAGCGCCGCCTCGGCCTCCGCCGGACTGGACGCCAGATGGAGATTCTGCACGCCCGCCAGCTTGAATCCGGCCAGTAGCGCGCTGTCGCCAATCAGGGCGATCGGGTTGTTTTTTCCATTCGTGTTCTCTTCGGCCATCGTTTGCACCATCGACATGACTTCGGCATGTTTTTCATCCACTCATTTTCAAATCCATTTTTTTCATTCATTCTTTTTTGGCCAGCACCAAAATCTTCACGATGTCCTGCTCGCCCAGGCCCAGCGCCCGGCCCCGCATGAGCTTGCGGATGTTGGCCATCTCCTGCTCCTTCAGAAGCAGGGCGCCGACGATCACGCCGACGCCTAGCCCCGCGCGCGTGAAGGCCTTGAGGCCCTCGCGGGCCGTATTCTGGGCCAGCGCCACCTCCAGCATCGAGAGCCGGCCGGTCTGCCTGTATTCGTCGAGCGCGCCCGCGAGGGGCAGTTTGCGCCTAAGCTTGTCGAGCATGTCTTGCGCCTTCTGCCGGCCGGCCAATTCGATCCATTCGCGCGCGCCGACGGTCCCGCCGTCCACGAGGTAATTGCGGATGGCGGCCGGCTTCTCGCCCGCCGCCGCCAGCCGCATGATCGTGCTGAGGTTCTTCTCGTCCGCCAGCCGGTCGAGGAGCTTTTTGACCTGCTTCGAATCCCGGTCGTGGCCCGTCGCGAGGGAGCCGGCCAGTCCGAACGGATAAGCGTCCAGCGCGTCATGGAGCGAAGCGAGCGCCTTCTCCCCCTCCCCGTCGCGCAGCCGCTTCTTGGCCGAAAGGTACGCTTTCTGGCCGGGCTCGCAAGAAAAGAGGGCGGCGCCGAATCCGCTCACCCCCAATTTGATGAGGAACGCGTCCGGGTCCTTGGCATCGAGCAGGCCGCGCAGGTCCTTCTCGTCCAGCGTGCCGGCGATGACGAGGTACGGCGCGATCTGTTCGAAGTTCCGCTTGCCCTGCGCGCGCTCAAGCAGCACGGTCTTGACGTTGTGCGCGTCCCATCTTGAAAGCATGGCCCGCACGATGTCCTGCCCGTCTCTGGGCGTGAGCTTGAGGAGGGTGTTGGCGAACCGGGAGAAATGCCGGCTCGTGGCCAGCTCCACCAGCTCCTCGCCCCTGAACTTGAGCGAGAGGGCCACGAGGTCGTCCTTGTAGATGCCCCGCTCGAGCATCTCGACGATCTGCGGCGTGTTCCGGGCCTTGATGAGCTCGCGCATCTGCGCCGGGGCGATGAATTTGGAGGCCAGCGCGTGCACGCGCGCGTTCGCGTATCCGTAGATGAGGGGCTTGAACCTGAGGGTCCCCGCCAGCGCCTGCGCTGCGCGGCCCAGCACGTTCGGGCCATTTTCCGCGGCTTGTCCGATCGTTTTCGCACCCATCGTCCATCATCCATAAGCATGTCTGTTCCGGCTCATCTTCTATAGTGCCCCCGCAATGCGCAGTCGGCCGTTGCCGACTTGCACGGTCGGCTACTGCCGACCTATCGGCAAATCTGTTGCCGACCGACAACACGGTTGTCGGTCTTGCGGGGCCACTTATACCGTGAGCGGCTTTGCCGCTCACTTATCGCAAACCGTGGTTTGCGACGGCCAAACCTCGTCGAAAGACAGATGCAATTTTATCGCATCACTTTCTCGGTTTGGTATAGCGTCGTCCGCCTTTTGCTTTCCGGCCGGTTTTCCCCGCCCGGCCTGTCTTGCGAGCGCGCAATGCGGGCCGGCCCGGCGCGCCGCTCATGGTGCGCCGGCCCATCCCGCGTCGCGTATTTTTTTTCGCCTTCGAGCCTCGGCCGATGAGCGCGCCCACTTCGACCTCCTCTTCTTGGGCGAAGAGGCGGGCGTACAGCTCGCGCGCGACCTCCTCCTTGCCGGCATCGAACTGGGCCTCGAGCGTCCGGTCGACGCCGATGCGCGCGTCCGCCGTCTCGGCGCGCACGCCGCCGGCGCAATCGAGCGGCTCGGGCGCGACGCGCAGGCCGGCGGAGACGAGGTGCGGACGGTCCTGCGCGTTCGTGCGCAGGGCGCCGTTCGTCCCCAGTTCCGCGAGCGCCTCCTGCGCCCATGCCTTGAGCTTGCGGGCATAAGCCGTTTTTCGGGTCTGGGCCACGTATTTCTCCCACACGAGCTGCAGGTTGGCGCGCACGGCCTCCTCTTTGGCTTCCGAGAGGATCTTCTGGGCCTCGATCTGGGCGTTGGCGAGCCGCTCGGCCCCTTCGGAGGATGCGAACCGTTCGGCCTCTTCCCGGGCGGCGCGCAGCGTCCGCTCGCCCGTTGCCTTGGCCTCGCGGGCCACCTTCTGGGCGTCCTCGTGGGCGTCCCGGATGGCGCTCGCGCTCTTGGTGGCTGCCCTATGCTCGATCTCCTGGCATAGTTGCTCAAGGCTCATGCAATCCCCTCTTGAAAATGGCTGCCGTTTCCTTCGGCTCTCAGGCCGGCTTGACGACCGCTGCGGCCGCCGCGCCGGTGGCGCCCATGTAGTCCTTCATCATGAGGGCCACCACGAATCCCAAAATCAGGATGATTTCGGGCAGGGCCATGTAGACGATGAGCTTGAAGGTCTCTTCCGGCCTCTCCGCCAGCACGCCCATGATGGACGCGCCGATTGCCGCCTGCGCCCACGCGGTCGCGAACGCGCTTCCGGCCATCGTTATGCCGATGCCAATCGCAACGGCCCCTTCTCTTTCCAACACTACCATATTCTACACCTCTTGTTCATCCCATATCATGGGCTGGAGCGTTATCTTCGTCATGCGGTTCTTTTCCCGATTCCGCTTCTGTCTCTTTTCGCGATTCCATATCCATCTGTCCTCGCGATCCAATCTCTGCCTGATTTTTAGTTTCCATATCTTTCTCTGTTTGCGCGGCCGCAGAATCGGCGAACGGCGATCCGCCGCTCTGCGCCTCCCGGGCCGGCTCTTCATCCGGGGCGAGCGTGTATTTGCGCTCTTCCATCAGCGGCTCGAACGCCTTCCCGCCGCCCCGGTAGAACTTGCCGAAGAACTCGACCACGTTCAGTCGGGCCCCGTGGATCGTGCTCTCCACCATCGCTATTATGGTGTTGACCACGTGCGCGCCGACGTACGCCAGCCCCATCAGGACGAACATCAGGATGCCTGCCGGGGTGCCGAGCATCTTGGGGTCGGGGGCGAGCATGCGGTTGATGATTCCGGCGAGGATGACGCCGGCCATGCCGATGGCCGCGATACGGGTATATGACATCACGTTGGACGCCACGCCCGGCACCTCGACCACGCCCAGCGGCCCTTCCGCCCACACCAGCACGCCGACGCCCAATGCCAGGATGACGGCCCCGATCGTGCCGATGTCGGCCGGGAACGCCCTGAGCAGGTAATAGCCGACCGCCATCGTGCCGCCCACCATGATGGGCAGCCACGCGAGCTTGGCATAAGCGTGCTTGCGCGAATGCTCCCATTCGTTGGCCGCGCCCAGGATGAAGCCGAGCGCCAGATGCACCCACCCCACGGCCATGGTGATCAGGATCAAGGCCGGCATCTGGCTCACCCGCTCGAGCATGGGCTTGTAAAGCTCGTAGCCGAGCAGCTGGGCGTGCGTGTATCCGAAGTATTCGTCGAACGCGATGCCGAAGAGCAGCGAGGGGATCGCGCCAATCATCCAGAGCCTCGCGAAGTTGTATAGCATCCCGCCCTTGGCCGCCTTCCGGGAGATGGCCCAGGCCAGCAGGAAACTGATGAGCGCATATCCCGCGTCGCCCACGATCATGCCGTAGAAGAGGGGGATGGTGACGAACACGATCATGGTGGGGTCGATCTCGTTCCATCGGGGGACCGAGAGGAAATTGACGACGTACTGCAGCGGGTCGGCCACCTCCGGGTTCTTAAGCAGGGTGGGCCTTCCTTTCCCTCCGTGTTCCTCCTCGCCAAGCTCGCGCATGTAGATCTGGCCGTCGAACGCCGCCACGGTCTTGGCGCGCAAGGCCTCGCAATCCTCGGGCCGCACCCAGCCCTCGGCCCAGAAGCACTGCTCCGAGCGGGCGATCCCGGATGCGACGTGCGTGAGAGCGGCGGCGAGCGCCAGCTCTTCCTCCAGCCTCGCGCACCGGGGATAATATTCCTGGGAGAGCTCCAATCTGCGCCTCTCGAAGCCGCGAATCTCCTCCCCAAGCCTCGTGCTCTCGTGCATCACGTGCAGGCGCGCCTGCTTGGGCGTCCCCGCCACGTCGGGCCAGGGCACGGCCTCGAATTCCTTGAACAATTTTCCCAGTTCCTCTTCCTTCTCCATAGGCACGCCGACCAGCGCGAGCGTCCGGTTCTCGTCTTTGGGGTCCGGTGCCGAAAGCCATGCGGCCCATCCGCCCGTCCGGCTCGCCCGCCGTACGGCCTGGAGCTTCTTGGAGTCGATGCTGAAAAGATGATAAGCCATCTCGCGAGCGAGCGCGTGGTAATCCACGTCCAATCCCGCTACGCGATCAATCTGGTTCAAAGTGGTTTTGAGCCCGTCCAGCCCGCTCGTCCGCCGGGCGATCTCGTCGCGGATGGAGAGAAGTTCGTCCTCGATTCGGATGGCGCCGGCCCGCGCGAGCGCGTCGCCCTCCCGCGCCTGCCCCTCGACCGGGACGGGGATGAGCGCGCCCTTGATGGCGCGGATGCGCACCAGCTGTTCGGAGACCTGCGAATAATCGTCGAGCGGTTCTCCTTCCCGGAGCCCGGCCGCGCCGCTCCCTTCATTGAAAGCCTGTATCTGGATGACGCCGAGCTTACGCCACAACGAGAGGGCCCGGGCCTGCATGCCGGCCAAGCCGATCATTCTAACCTTGGTGAGCAAACTCGGTTTTAGCATGGCTTTTCCTCAAATCAAATCAGAGATTTCCTGCGCGGCCGAAGCGCTCACGCGCCGCGAAGAGAATTGGGCGGCTTTCCCGGCCGCCTCCTCAAGAAGTTTTTTGGCTTTCTCGTCCGTCTTCTTGCGCGCGGCGGCGATGATGCGGTTCTTCTCGCCGACGGCCGCCTGCGCGGCCTGCGCGGCCATCTCGACGGCTTTCTCCTGCGCCTGCGCGCGGATGCGCGCGGCCTCATCCGAGGCTTCCCGCGTCTTTTTGGCCGCATTCGCCTCGGCCAGCGCGACCAAGTGCACCTCGCGCAGGAACTGCTCGCTCGACAGGGAGTCGTGTTCGGATTCGCTCATATCATCCCGTGCCCTTTTAGGGGGCGGATTAAAGTCGATGCTCGTTTTTACTAGCCATCAGAAACCAAGACAGCTGCGACCGACGCCTGTATATCAGAGTGTAGATTTTTAAATAATATGTATTTGTGGGGCGAGCGCCCTTCTTGCGCTTGCCCTTCTTTTTCCCGTTAAATTACCGGCCTTTCTTTTTTTCGGTGTCCGTCTTGCTTTCCGCGCCGGCCGCCATCGCCCGATACTCCCGATAGGCCAGGAACGCGCACAGGAGGCCGAGCACGCCGGCCACCAGCGCCACCGGTCCGCAGCATGCGATCGGGGCGATTCCGAGGTCTTTGGGCGGCGAGAGCAGCACGTAAGCCGATGAGAGCAGGGCGAGGCCCGCCACCCCGAGGGCGAGCACGGCTCCGACGGCGTATAAAACCCATTTTTCCATGCCCTTCCTTCGGATAGGGCCGTTAAATACCTTCCTGCGACGTCAGATACCGTTTGCATGTGCGGGCCCGGCGCTGAAAAGCCGTCCGTCCTATTTTTTCCCGCTGGAAAAAATGGACAACAAGCGCGCTGCGACGCGCTTGTTTGTCCGCTGGATGCGAACAGAGGCGGCAGACGCTTGTTATAACTAGTTTCCGTATATAAACGGATATATTTATATATTCTTTCCTTCTTAATAATGCCATGGAAATGGAAAAAGTCAAGCAATATCTCCTGGATTTCCAGAAGCGAAGCTTCTCCGATGTCCTGGCGCGCGGATTGAAGCTGCCCGATGGGAAGAAAATCCAGTCCGTCCTCGGCGCACGGCGCGTTGGGAAAACGTACCTGCTATTCTCAAAAATAAAGCAATTGGAATCCGGCGGAGTCAAGCGCGAGCAAATTCTCTACCTCAACTTCGAGAACCCTGTTCTTTCCAATGCGCTCAACTCGCAAATCCGCGACATCGTACAAGCGCATCTCTCCTTGTTTGCGAAGCAGACCGACAAGCGGCTTTATCTTTTCATAGACGAACCACAAGTCATCGAAAAATGGGAAATGGCCGTCCGCAGCCTCCATGACGAGTTCGACTGCTCGATTTTTATCACCGGCTCCTCATCAAAATTGCTCAGCAAGGAAATTGCCACCTCCCTGCGCGGCCGTTCGATCACAACCTTGCTTCTCCCCCTCTCATTCCAAGAATTCCTCGTTTTCAGGGGCTTCGGCCAAGACGCGACCCGTCTGGACACCTCTTCGAAGGCTCAGTTAGAGAACTTGCTGGATGAATATATCCAATACGGGGGCTACCCGGAAGTCATTCTGGAAGCAAACAAAGAGACCAAACTGAGGATTCTCAAGGACTACTACGACATGACCATCTTCAAGGACCTTGTGGACCGTTATGCGATAAAGAACACCATTCTCATCAAGTGGCTCGCCAACTATGTCGCCTCCACGTCGACAAAAGGAATCAGCCTCAACAAAATCTACAACACGCTCAAATCCGAAGGCCACAAGTTGAGCAAAGACACGCTTTATGAATACCTAAGCATGCTGCAAGACTGTTTCTTTGTCTTTACCGTGCGCCGTTTCGACCCTTCCCTAAAGAATGAGGGCTCCACCACCCCGAAAATTTATCTGGACGATGTCGGTTTTCTGAGCCTGTTCTCGGAAAGTGATCTGGGCAAACGGCTCGAGAACATCGTCTTTCTGCAACTGGTGCGCCAGAAAGCCAAAGACCCCCTGATGGATCTGCACTACTGGAAGAAAGTTGATGGGTCCGAAGTCGATTTTCTCATCACGCGGGGGCGCAAGCCGGTTGCGGCGATACAGGCGGCCTGGTCGCTCGCCGACCTCGCCACCCGTGGGCGGGAGACGGATGCCCTATTATCCTGCATGGATGCGTTGGGCCTGAACGAAGGACTCATTGTCACGCGCCATGAGGAAGCTGAGAAAAAAATCAATGGCAAGAAAATTCAGATCGTGCCGCTGTGGAAATGGCTGCTGCAATAAGCCGTCCGTCCTATTTTTTCCCGCTGGAAAAAATGGACAACAAGCGCGCTGCGACGCGCTTGTTTGTCCGCCGGATGCGTTCCGGGGCTCCGTCCGTCCTTCACCATTGCTCCTTGTGCACTCTTTGCGCTTCCACGCCCGCTTCCGTCAGCATGGCGATAAGGCCCTTGACAAAAGGCGGCGAGCCGCACAAATAGAAATGCGCCCGGGTAAAATCCACGCCGTGGAGCGCGAGCATCCCGGGGCCGATCCGCCCCCGCTCGCCCGTCCAGCCCGCCGGCGCGCTCTCGCCGGTCAGGGTATAAACGGCTTCGAAATCCGGGCATGCGCCGTGCAAGGCGTCCAAGCTCCCGCGGTAGGCGATGTTATCCTCCTCGCGATTCGAATAGAACAGAATCGCCTTGCCATTCTTTTTCTTTTGAACGAAGCCGGCGGCCATGCAATGCAGGGGCGTGATGCCGATTCCGCCGGCGAGGAAAACCGACTGGCGAGACGCCGCATCCGTCTGCCCGCGCACGGGCGCTTCATCCGCCGGCCGATCGGCGTCTTGGGCATCCGCCGGCTCTTTCATCACAAACGAGCCGAACGGGCCGGCCAGCTCCACCCCGTCTCCTTCTTTCATGTCAAAGAGCAAATGCGTGAACGCCCCCTCCAGCTTGATGCCGAAAGAGATCCTGTCGGGCGAATGCGGCGCGAGCACCGAATAGGAGCGGAAATTCGGCTTGATGACGCCGAGCGCCTTCGGTACGCGGATGTTGAAGAACTGCCCGTCCCTGAACGAGGGCACCTCGCCTTCCTCGGGCGCGAGCGTGAATGTGCGCACGTTTTCCGTTTCCCGCGCGATTTTTCTAAGCAAATATCTTCGGTATTCGATGGCCATGCCTCTCCCTCAATTTCGCGGTTTTTTTCAGAAGCTCGGGTCGGCGACCTCTTCGCCGTCCGCCTTGTAGATCCAGCGCTCGCTCTTCCAGAAGAGCAGCTTGCGCTTCATGCGGATCGCGCGGATCCGGCACGCGCCGTCATTGCCGATGCAAAAGCGCACCTCGTAGGAGGGCAGGCACAGGCTGAAATCCGGGCGCGCCGTCCCGGCGTCCCGCTCGATGACCAGCGACTTTTTGCGGATGCCTTCGCCCAGCTCGCTCTCAAGGCCGGCCAGATCGGCTTTTCCGACATGCCCTTCCAGGCTTCCCATGTCCTCCCAGAGCAGGGCCGCCCAGGCCAGCGAGAAATCGGCCGGCTGCCCGCCCCAGAAGCTCCTCATCTCCTGCTCATTCCTTTCGCATTCCATGATCTTGGCCGCGAGCCGGCCGATCCGCCCGCCCGCTTTGGGCGCGCCGGACACGCGGGCGCAGAACAATGCGCGTCCCTCGGGCAGGGGGAGCGCGCTCACCTCGCTCGCCCGGGCCTGCGTCGGCGTGAGCGCCTCATCGTCTTGCGCCCAGAAATCGACGCGGTAGCCGCTGGCCCGCCGCCCTTTTGGCCCCCCTGCCTTTTCGCCGCCTTCCTTCTCCCCGTCGATGCGGCCGGCGATCACGAATCCCCGGACGCCCTGCTTGTCGATGAGCAGGTCTGCACAGAGGATTGGCAAGGCGAACAATTCGCGCATCTCCTCTTTTCCCAGCGCGCGCGTCCGGCCGATATTCGCGAGCACCTGCCGGCCGATTTCCTTCACCTCGAGGGGGATGTCGGCGCAAGTTTGGGCATACTGATGGTTCTTCTCCTCGATCGAGGACAGGGAGGAGAGGGCGCTGCGCGTGCGTTCCCTCATCTCTGCGGTTGCGGCTTTGGACATCAGTCTCCCTCATTTTTTAGCGTATCCGTCAATTCCTTATCTCCACGCCCTTCTCGCTGACCGTGTAGCTCTGCCAGCCGTGCCGGCAGCCGAGCAGGCCGCGGGCCGTGATCTTCCCGTCCTCGAACTCGATCACGCCGTCCATGAAATGCTCGATCATCTTGATGTCCTTCTCGTCGTGCATCCCCTTCTCCACCGTGTACATCGCGGTGGCGCCCTCGCGGCGGAACTTGCCCACCATGAACTGCAGGAACCTAAAGAACGTCGAGGAATCGGTCTCTTTTAGCAGGGAGGAGATGGAATGGAAAAGCAGGCGGTGGTTGTCAAATGACTGCACGAGCTGGTCCTGCACGCGCGCCAGCTGCAGGGAGATGGAGGAGAGGGCGGCCGGGCTGTCGGCGTAGCTCACCACGCCGCTGTCCGCCAGCGACGGGTCGAACTGGCGCGAGTAGCAGTCGATGAACTGCACCATCCCCGTGCGCTCGAACGGCTCAAGGTCCCAGCCCGAATGCGCCATCTTGGACTTCCAGTCCAGGTACGAGAAGTCGGTGAGCACGAAGATGCCCGGAATCTGCATCCGGAGGCCCTCATAGACGTATTGCATGCCCAGCGGCTTCTTGCCGCTCAGCGGGTCCCCGTACAGGAGGATGTTCGACTGGGGCGGCAGGCCGCCTCCCAGTATCTCGTCCAAACCGACGATGCCGGTGGGGATGCTCGCCGAAGCGGGCAGGGCGGCCTTCCGGCGCGGGAGGGTCATCGTATTCACGGCGTTCATGTGTCATCTCTTGCGGAACCGGCCGATGACCATCCACGGCCCTCAAATCGGTCCATCGCCATGAGCGCGCCGGTCCTCAAATGCGCGCTTAAGCCACGGCGTCCCTACTCATTCTCTTCGGGAGGGCGCATTTTTAAAGCTTGTTCGCGTCAGCCCCCCATGTCCCCGGTCAAGAAGATGGTTTTGGCACAGGCCGCGCCCGCCGGTTCCAAGGCCGCGGGCGGAGAATCAACCGATGACAAAGCAGTTGATCTGTTCATCCAGCGCACGCCCTCCGGAATCCCGGGCATGGACGAGCTGTGCGAGGGGGGCTTCGAGCGCGGCTCTTCCGTGCTGGTGATGGGCGACGCGGGCTCGGGCAAGACCACGCTCATGACCCAATTCATCGTCTCCGGCGTGCGCGAGCACGACGAGCCGGGCCTCATCATCTCCTTCGAGGAGTCCCGCGAGTCGATCCTGCGCCATTCCTTCGCCTTCGGCTGGGACATGGCGCGCCTCGAGAAGGACAACAAGCTGGTCATCATCAACTACAAGCCCCACGAAGTCAAGCATCTGGCGGAGGAGGGCGGCGGCCTCATCTGGGACGCCATCAACGAAATCGGCGCCAAGCGCATCGCCTTCGACTCGCTCACCTCGTACATCGCGCTTTTCGACTCGCCCTACAAGTCCCGCTCGGCCCAGCTCAACCTCTTCGAGCTTGTGCACAAGTGGGACTGCACCACCCTCTTCTCCGCCGAATCGATGAAAAGCTCGAACCCCAAGACCTATGCCGGCGTGGAATACCTCGCCGACGCGGTCATCCTGATGCACCATCCGCGCCAGCGCAACGTGCGCTTCCGCGCGCTCGAAGTATTCAAGATGCGGGGCACCAACCACTCGCAGAAGATATGCCCCTTCGAATTCGTATCCGGCCAGGGCATCTTCGTCTATCCGGGCGAGGACATCTTCGAGGAATTCCACACCAAGGGCGGGCTATGATAATAGGGAATAAACATAATAGAGAATAAACGAAAACAAGACTGAACCCGAAAGCGCCCCGGCTACTCTTCCGGTTCTTTCTCCTCGAACTGCGCCAGCTTCTTCTGCTGGTCGAATTTGCTTCGCGCCTCGTCCACCTCGGCCAGCCAGCTGTCCCCGATTTTCATCATGTAATTTCCGAACGTCTTGGCCAGATGGATGGTCATCGGCCGGTATTTGCGCATGCTCTCCTTGGCCACGAGCGTCTGCCGCTCAATCTTGATCATGCCCACGCGCCGCAGGCGGGGCAGCACGCGGTTGTAGAACGTCGCCTTGCTGATGCCGTTCTTTGAGATGAAATCAGCCAGCTCGTGCCCTTCCATCCTCGTGTGGAGCGCCAGCAGGGAGAGGAATTTCGTGGCGATGTCATGGTAGACGGGCTGGTATCTCTTGGGGAAAACGAACGTGACGACCTCTTCGAGCCCCCAGCGGTTCCTCGTCAGGTTCTCGTTCTTGTCCTCGAACGAGCGGATGAGGGGCGAGTCGTGCGACGGGAGGAACATCGTCTCCTCGGCCGGCACCCCTCGCGTGGCCACCGACGGGCCCGGGGCGGTCTTGCGCATCCGTCCGGACGGGCTGTCCTCTTTGCTTGCAACGTTTTCCTCTTCTGCCATGGTGCACCCTATTGCGGGGATGAATAAAAGCATGCGCTTGCGGGCGGCCCGGGGGAAGGGATGCACGCGAGCGGGCCGCGCAGATTGTCGTTGGCTGCGCCCATGCGTTCTGCGAGGTGGGCCGAACCGATGTTCAGCCCAGTTTTTTTCGGTCCAACCCGTTCCGTCCTTTATTTCGCCTTCCCCCGGCCTTTCTCCAGATACACAAAATCGATGCCGGGCAGGACCACGAACCATTCCGCGATGATGACGAACACCGACACCACGAGGAAGAGGAACATGTTCCCAAAGTCGGGGGACCAGCCGTACGCGAATGCGGCGGCGATGGCCAAGACGGCCACGGCCATGCTCAAGTTCTTGGCATTCTGCCTGTCCGAAAAAAATCCTTTCTTTTCCATGTCTATGCGCCCCCGCTGTTGTTTTTGAGGAATTCCACCTCTTGCCGCACCACGTCGGGCCGGTCCATCATGAACTCGTGCCCCTTTCCGTCCACGAGCCGCATCTGGTGCGCCTTGCCCATTCTCTCCAAGCGGGCATTGAACGCCTGCGCGAAGCTCGGATCCACCACCGTGTCGTTAAGCCCGTGCACGATCAGGATGGGCGCCGGGAATTCGGACCAGTAGGCCAGGCAATCCTCATCCCGCACCCCGTTGGGCGTGTCGCAGATCGGTATCTGCATGTGCCCGGACGTCTCGACGAAGGCTGACACCTGCGCTGGTCGCATGAAGGCGGCGAACGCCGAGAAGATCGTTCCGGCCGAATGGGCCCAGAGCGCCACTTTGCGTTGCGCCCGCTCTTGGGTCAGCTCGTCGATGCCTCCGACCACCGCCTGCACGTTCTGCTCCACGCTGCCATTGTTGACATTGTCGTGAGCGAGCGCCACGAACCCCTGCCGGGCGAATTCTTCGCATACCGGCCTCAATTTCTTCACGTCCACGCCGTCCCCGCCGGTGAGCACCACGGCCGGCGTATCCGCCGTGGCGTTGGCGGGTTGGCAGCGCTCGGCGCTGATTCGCATGCCTCCGGCTGAATAATTCATGTCCACGACCGAGATTTGGGGCGCGCCGGCCGGATTTTGGCCCGTGCATCCGGCGAAGATGAGGATTAGCGAAAACATGCCGAAAACAAGGATTTTTCCACTCACGCCCGTACTTTCCATCCTGTTTCTCATTCCCGCGACTTTTTTTAGCTTATCGGCCCGCCGAAAAACGGAGGGTTTGCCCATCCGACGGGGGTTGCCCTCAACGGCTTGCTTTGGCCTTCCTATTGCCGGGTCTGTTCGGTCTTGCGCCCGCTCCGTTTCCTTTTTTGGCCCGGGAACAGCCGCGACATCGCACCCGGATCGAAATGCGTCCTAAGCCGGTGCTGCATGGTGTCCGCGAACTCATACGGGCTGGGGTTGCACCTCTCCACCGCATTCTGCAGCATCTTCATCCTTTTCTTCATGTCATTTTCCATCCGGATATCCTCAAGCTCCACCGGTTTGCCGTCTTTGTCGTAGCGGATCCCAAACGGCCGGCGGGCGGACACCCTCGCCGTGAATAGGTCGCCTTCCAACCCCGGATAAACCCGCACGTATTCAGCCTGTCCGTCCGCCCCGTCCATTCTGACGAAACTGTGGATTTTAGTCATCTCGATCTCGAGTTTTATGTAGGCGTTTCGCTCCATGAGCGGGCCGCATTCATTGACCTCCTTGAGCAGGCCTTCCCATTTCTGGTATGCTCTGGGCTGAAAATGCGGCCCGGAGAACCCGTCGTCTTCCGGTCTCTTGGCCGTTGAGAGCAGAGCCAGCGCGGCCGCGCCATCCGGTCCGAACAGTACTTCGAGCTTTTCCATCAGGGCCGGCATTATCTCATCGAGGAAAACCTGCCGGTATTCGTCATTCGTATTGCGCAGACCGAGCGTGAGACATCCAAGGATCTCCTGCCGGGTCGGTTGCCCGTCCACCATCTGCTCAAGACGCATGGCCATCTCGGGCGGGAGTGCCCGGTGGTCCATCTCGGGCATCTTGGCCTTCTCCATCTCCAGAACGTCCTTCATGCCCTTTGTGGCATGGCCATTCCTTGGGTCGAACACGGTTCCGGGCGGTCCGTCTGGGTGCTTCTGGATTTTTTTATGCGGCACCAACGTTTGTGTCATGCGATTCATGATATTTATCTACACGAATATCTATATAAAGAAACAGGTTAGTACTGCCGGGCCACGTACGCCCAGTGTTTGGCCGCCTTGGAGCACTGCACGCATTTCTCCCCGTGCGCGGGCGCTTTCTCGTCGTATTTGATGCCCCGCACGTCGCCGACCAGCCGGGCCTTGATTTCGTCCGCGCAGCTTTTTCCTTCCGTTTTTTCCATCGAGCAGTAGGGCACGCGCACGATGCACCCGGCCTCGAGGCCGGTTTTCAGCTCGTCCATGCTCTTGGCTTGCGCCAAGTGCGACTCGAAATAAGCGTCCGCCTTCTGGAGGAGGCGCTCCGAGAGGCCGGCTCCCTCCGAGCGGATGGTATCAGCGGCCGAGTCGAGCATTATCGTCTTCTTCGTTTTGGGCGGCGCGTCCCGCACCACGAGCGTGATCTGCTTGCCTTCGGCTTCCCGTCCGCCCACCTCGATCCGTATCGGCACGCCGAGCATCTCCCACTGATTGTACTTGAATCCGGGCGTGCTGGGCGAATCGTCCACCTTGGCGCGCAAGCCGGCTTTCTTAAGAAGGCGCAGCACCTCTTGGGCGTATTTCATCACCGCCGTGCCGTCCTTGTCCTTGCCCAATATGGGCACGATGACCACTTGCACGGGCGCGAAATCAAAGGGGAGCACAAGTCCCTTGTTGTCCCCATGCACCGAGAACAGGGCCCCGTAGATGCGCGAGATGCACGGCCCGTAGCAGGTCTGCCACACGGGGGCCTTCTCGCCCTTCTCATTCTGGTAATAAACATTGAAGGCTTTGGCGAAATTGGTGCCCAATAAGTGCGTGGATGGCAGTTGCAGCACGCGCCCGTCCGGCATGAGCGTGTCGGCGGCATAAGTGTGCACCGCGCCCGGGAACTTGTCCCATTCCGGCCTCTG
>JAHFEC010000068.1 GCA_023248665.1 Microcaldota archaeon
AGCCGGACCGCCCCTGTCCGCTTGCGGCACCGGGATGACGGTAGGCGGGATGCGCGGGCCTTTCGGGCGGGCGGAGAGGGGGGCGTTCGGCGGATGCGCGCAGGGGGGCCGGGAGAAGGGCGAGTTTATTAATTTCCCTGACCAAATGATTTTGCCAAGATGTGGGAGTCGTATCCCGAATAGGCAGCGCACGATGGCCGGCTATGGCGATCGGGCGCATAAAGTTGATACACCAGGTGAGACATATGGGAATGTACAAGTACGTCCAGCAGACGTTCCAGGCCGAATACCACGAACGCGCCACGCTTTATCGCGCCCGCCTCTCCAAATGGAAGGACGAGGACGCGGTCGTGCGCGTGGAGCGGCCCACCAACATCGCGAGGGCCCGCACGCTCGGATACAAGGCCAAGGAAGGCTACGTGGTCGCGCGCGTGCGCGTCGGGCGCGGCAACCGAAAGAGGCCCCACCCGTGGGGCGGGCGCAAGCCGGGCAAGAATTACGCTTACACCTCGCCAGGCAAATCGCTGCAGGCCATCGCCGAAGAGCGCGCGGCCCGGCGCTACCCCAACCTCGAAGTGCTCAACTCGTATTGGGCGGGCGAGGACGGCCAGCGCAAATATTTCGAAATCATCCTCCTCGACGCCGCCAAATACGACGGCAAACTCGGGAAGGGGCGCGCCTACCGCGGGCTGACCTCGGCAGGCAAGCGCCACCGGGGCCTGCGCGGAAAGGGCAACGGCTCCGAGAACATGCGGGTGAGCCGTTAGGCGGCCCGCCCCTCTTTTAATTCTTGTTTCCCTTTTTTTGGCGGGATGCGCTCATGATGGACCTCATTTGCTTCGAATACCATAAAGACGCGCAGGACCCCGACGAGTACGTGGACGTGCGCAACGCGGGAGCGAAATTCTTTTTCTCGTGCGCCGAGGTGTCCGAGGCCCGCCGCCACGTCGATTCGGCGAAATTTCTGCACCTGCGAGACTACGAGTCCGACGTCGGGCTCATCCATCTGGCCGCCAAGAGCGGATGCTCGTTCGTGTTCGCGACTTCGGATTTGCTCGCTCTGCCCCCGGCGGCGTGCGCCGCGAGGCTCTCGCGGATGCGCCGGCTCGCGCATGACTGCCTCGCGCTGGGCGCCGGCGTGAAAATAAGCACGCTCGCCAAAAACCAGCTGGAATTGCGCGGGGCGCACGAGCGGAGCGCCGTCGGCATGCTGCTGGGGATCGGCCGGGAGCGGATGTCCGGGATGCTCAAAGAAGAGGCGAAAACCGAAGGAGAGAAAGCGCAAGGGGCGCGGGCGCGCGGCGAAAAAGACGGGCCGGCCGGCGCGCGCCGGAACGGGGTGTAGACGATGAAAAGCACGCTCGCGCCCAACAAGCGCTATCTTCTCGTGCGGCTAGCGGGCGAGCGGCCCGTGGACGGGCGGCAGGCGCGCGCAGAGGTGGCGAGGCACATCGAGGCGTTCTTCGGCATCGAGGGGATGGCGCAGGCGCAGCCGCGCATCCTCGACAAATTGTGCAAGGACGACCGGCTCGTCCTGCGCTGCGCGCGGGGCGAGGAGATGCGGCTTGTCGCGGCGCTCGCATTGCTCGGAAAAATTTCCGGCATGAATGCGCGCGCTAAAGTCGTGAAAATCTCGGGCACGCTCCAGGCGCTCGGCGCGATGTCGACGGAAGGGGAGTAAGCCGGGTTTAATGCACAGAATGCCCGATAAGGGAAGTTAATAGAGGCCCTAATTCGATAAAAAAAGGGGAAAACGAGGCATTTTAGGCAAAAGAAGTTAAAATCAGCTTTATTTCGCTTAAAATCGATAATACATCTCATTTTTTGATTAGATTCGTTATTACGGCTCCTAATTGGCTGAAAAACCCTATAAAAGCCCCGAAAATGGACAAAGATGGCAAAGCTTTATATATACTGACTGTCGAAAAAATACTTCAGAGCGGAAAATGCAACACCCCGCCCGGAGGAAAAGAAAGAGATGTTCGGACCGCACTTGACCATGGACCTTTACGGCTGCAACAAGAAGAAGCTCAAAGACGTTGGTTTTGTCTACAATTTCCTCGACGAGATGCCGGGGCTCGTCGGCATGACGAAAATCATGCCGCCCTACACGTTCCAGTACAGCGGCGTCAAGCCCGAGGACTGGGGCGTATCGGGCATCGTGCTCATCGCCGAATCGCACATCTCGATCCACACCTTCCCCGAGAAGGGGTACGCCAGCGTGGACATCTTCTCGTGCAAGGACTTCGACACCGAGGCGGCCTGCGACATTATCGTCTCCCGGCTGGGCGCGAAGACTTATGAGAAGAACTTCTTCCAGAGAGGAAGGCACTTCCCCAAGGACATCTGGCGCAACGGACAGATGATGGCCATGGCCCGCGACCAGAAGCAGGCGGTGTCGGCCAGCGAAGAGGAATAGGAAAATTCCCTTTTATTCTTTCAATCTTTTTTCAATCGATCTTTTTCTTCAATGGATTTTTTCTTCGGGCCTATTCTTTTGACTGGGCTTTCTGGAATGCCTCCAGCAGGGCTTGGAGGTTCTTGAGGCTGCCGCAGACCCGCGGGTCGTTGGCCATCTCGAATCCTTTGGCCGCGGCCAAAGCGAACAGGCCGAGCAAATGCGGCGGCAGGCCGTCGATCAGAATGCGGGTGCCCTCCACGCTCACGCGAACCGCAGAGAGCGACGGCACGCCGGGTGTTTCATTTTGGCCGACGGCCATATCCGCATGAGCCGGCACCGCAAGGTTCTCCTCTTTTTGGCCGGCGACAGCGCCATCACGGGCCTGCAGCACGTTGTCCGCCCCGTTCTGGCCGGCGGCCGCATCGCCGGCCGACGGCACGCTGCCGGCTGCAATGTTAACGCTAGCCGACGGCACAAGGCTCGCCGTGGTTGGGCCGGCCGCAAGTTTGGGGAGCAGCGGAACGCCGACCACCCCGAAACCTTTTCCGAGGCGGCCGCCGTCCGCCAAGCGGAACCAGCAGTCCCGCCCGAAGTAGGAGTTGCCGGCTGCGATAGGCCGGTTGATGAGCCCGTCCGGACCGAAATACCAGGCTTGATCGGCCCAGTTTAACGTATCGAACTCTTCATCCGGAACCGGCTGCGCAAGGCCGGTCTTGGAATTGATCTGGCCGCCCTTGCCGCGCGCGACCTCCTGCACGAAAATTTCGGACGGGTGATAGATTGTTTTTTCGCCCCACGGCTCGACAAAGGCTACGGTATAGACGATGGCGAGGCCCCGGGCCGGATCACTCAAATCCCCCTTCTGGGCCGCTTTTCGCACGTCTTCGGCCAGCAGGACATGGTTCGGAAAATAGGAATCGGTCATGTCGGTGATTTTGCCGCCCGCAAGCAGGCATCCGCCCTTTTCGGGAATGGCCGCATTGGTGCTGGAAGCGGCCGGGAGAGCGCTCATGCACTCGTAATATTTATCGCTTCGCAGGACATTGGCCAATTCTAGGAGAGTAGGCAAGCGCATCTTCTTGTCCGCGGCGATTTGGAGGGCTTCGAGATGGGAAATGTCGGACGAAGTCATGCGGACGAGTTGGATGCCCGAGTTATCGTCTTTGGACAGGATGGTTCGATTCTCGCGTTGCATGGTTTCGCCTCGATGTTTGTGAATGATGATATATGAGGAGTGGTAATTATAATGTTTTTGAGCGTGGCGGCAGGTCCGGCCCTCTTTTTAATCTTCGACCCTCTTTTACGGCCATGCTCAAACGGCTGATGCTCCTGCGCCATGCCGAAGCCATGTCCAACGAAGACAGATTCTTCGCGGGCTTCAAGGACGTTCCCTTGACGCCGCTCGGCATAAGGCAGGCCGAGGCGCTCGGAAAAAGGCTGGATCACGAGCGCTTCGACCAGGTGTTCTGCTCCGACCTCGGGCGGGCCCGCGAAACCCTGCGCCTCGCGAAGGTGGACGCGCCGATCGATTATACGCCGGCCCTGCGCGAGAAGAACTACGGGGAACTGGAAGGCGTGTCCTGGGACGGGAAGGGCGAATACGACAAATACCACCTCGACCCGTTCGTGCGCTCGCCCGGCGGGGAATCCTCGCTTGACGTGCAAAAAAGGGTGGTGAACTATTTCCACACGCATGTTGTGAATCAGGGATTTGAGAGCGTGCTCATCGTCTCGCACCACGGGCCGATCGTGCTGCTGGCCTGCCACCTGCTGGGCATGCCGCTCGATCGGTGGAGGACGCTGCGAATGGGCAACGCCGGCTTGAGCATCTTCAGCCAGGACGAGCATATGATGAGGCTCACGCTGTGGAATTCGCTTTCCAATTTTGGGATGATAACAAACAGGCCGCTGAAAAAAAGATAGGCAGACAAGATTCTTGTCCGCCGGCAGCGAGAACTTTCTTGTCCGCAGACGGCAAAAATCTTCTTTCTTTTTAGTGGCACGCATCGGCCCGTGGGCCGATGGCGCCCAGAAGTGCTTTGCACTTCCGGGAGGTTTTTCTTTCTTGTCCGCAGACAAGAAAGAAAAAAGTCCTTCTTGGGCCCACTGAGATTTGAACTCAGGACCTTTCGATGACTGAAACAAACCTTCGCTTCTTTTTCTCTTTCTTTTTTTCTTTTCTTTTTAGTGAAGGTTTTTCTTTTCTTGCGCACAAGAAAAGAAAAAAGTTCTATCAGTCGAACGCTCCAACCAGGCTAAGCTATGGGCCCGCGACGATTCGCGGTCAGCGTCAATATTTAAACAACGCAGTTATTTAAAAACATCGGTCAAGATGCGTGACATCCTCCTATTAACCTTGTTGGCGGCTTTCCTGCTCTCGGCCGGCTGCGCGCAGGCGCCCGACGGAAGCGTTTCCACCCCCATGAGCGGGACCGTCCAGCCTTCCGCCCTGTCCGAGGGGGGCGCGGATGCGGCAGCCGGCTTGCGGCACATGAATGTGACGTTCCCCGCCCATGACGGCGCGCGCATCGATGCCGAAATCGCCGACACGGCGCCGGAGCAGGAGAGAGGGCTGATGGAGCGCACCCACCTTGGGCAGAACGAAGGCATGCTGTTCGTCTACGGCGAGGAGCGGCCCCTCTCCTTCTGGATGTTTCATACGAGAATCCCGCTCGACATCGTATTCATTTCCGCAGACGGGAAAGTGGCGGACGTGCAAAGCATGGAACCGTGCATCGGCGAGGACGCGTCGGCCTGCCCAGTGTATCGTTCGGCGGTTCCGGCCCGCTGGGCGCTGGAGGTCAATGCGCTCTTCGCGGCAAAATACGGGATAACTGATGGGGACGGCGTGCGGATAGAAGACTAAAAATCGATTTTTTACGTGTTCGAGTTGGGGTTGCACTTGTTGAGGCATCCGGTGCGCGCGTCGTAATCGCGCAGATTCTGGCACTGGTTGTAATCCCGGCCGGAGGAGGAGCACCAGTAGGTGATGCACTGGTAGCGAAGATCCTTCCAGCCGATGGAGTCCACGCACACGCTCACGTCGTGTCTGGACACCGCCAGCGTCTGGACGCAAGTGACGAGCGCCTGGCCCGACAGACCGGAGCAGATGGCCGATGGCAAGGCAGAGGAGCTGTTCGATGGCGAGGAAGAATTGAGGGAGGCGTTGCCGGACGCATTTGCGGACGGGGAGTTGCTGGCCGGTAGAGACGGCGGGATGTTTTGGGCGGGAGCCGGCACGGCGGGCAAGGGCGGCTGGGGGATGACCGTATCCGGCGGCAGGGGGACGGGCTCAGGCGGGACGGCAGAGTGGCCCGATGGATTTTTCGGGGGGACGGGGCTCGGCGCGGGCAGAGCGGCCGGGGGCGCGCTGGGCGAGGCCGGTGGAGCCGCGGGCAGTGTGGCCGGGAGGGAGCTCGGCCCGCCCGGCTGGTAAGGCGGAAGAGCGCTTCGTTCCGGTGCCGAGCATCCGGCCGCCAAGAGGGCCAGGCCGACGATTATCAGGATGGGAAGAATGGGCACTCGCATCATGGGCACCGGTGACGGCAGGATTGGAGATAAAATAAAAGAAAAAATAAAAGGGTTCCTTATTCCTCCTTCTTCCTGTTGAAGACGAAGAAGAACAGCAGCGCCGCCGCCACGATCACGATGAGCGGGATGGCGATGAGCGCGAGCGGGTTGTTCAGGAAGTCCCCGCCGGTCTGGGCAGCCGTGGCATTGGCAGCCGGCTTCGTCGGAGCGCAGGGCGCCCAGTCCGAACACGAACTGCTATCGCGCGTCTGGTCCGGATAAGCGTTCGCGCCGCACTGGAACACGTAGGTACTCACGCGGCAGACCCGGCACGAGGTGCCGGACGTCTCGTTCTTGGAAACGGTGGTGCTGAGCACGTAGCTGCAGTTTTCCTGCTTGGCCACCCACGAGCCGCATTCGACTTGCGAACTGACGTTCTTGATGCTTGTGTCCACGCGGGTGCCTGACATGCAATAGCGCACGTAAGTGGCATTGGTGCAGTTGCGCACGTGGCCCGCATTGTCATCCTCGCTGAACACCTGGCTGTTGGTCAGGGTGGCGCTCGCCCATGAGGCGCAGGATTGGGGGTTGCTCAAAGAGCCGCCGCCGCTGCCCACGAGGCCGCCGTAGCCGCCGGCCGGGTAGCCGGT
>JAHFEC010000069.1 GCA_023248665.1 Microcaldota archaeon
ATCTTAGAGGGCGCGGATTTGTCGCGACGGGCAATCATGTTCCACCTCAAGCCGGCTTCTTTGCGCGAGCATCTGACAATCCAGAGAAACGTCCCCGGACTTGAATCCGTCCGATTTGAAGATTTGCTCAGCCCGTCCAAGCGCAAACCTTATCTCACAAAATACGCCCGTTTCGCTGATTATATGCAGGAGTATTTCAGGCGGGGCGGACTGCTTTATCCGGCCGGGGATGAGAGAGTATTCTACAAATCATTGGACCGGTTGTTGGAACGCATCATCAAATCGGATTTGGCATACCTGCGCCCGATCAGCCCCAAGATCGAGCAGGATGTGTTCAAGCTTCTCCTGCGCATCGCCCTCTCCCCCACCGGAGAGACCAGCTATTCCACGCTCTGCGCCGATCTCTCGGTATCAAAGCCCACGCTGATCCGGATAGTGGGGGATTTGGTGCGCATCGGCCTCTTGACGAGGCTGCTGCCATGCGGGAAATCCGGAATCTTCAAGGAGCCGAAGCTCTATCTGGCTTTCCCGTTCCGGGAGTATCTGGCCCATACGCGCGGAACGCGCGCAGACCTCGGCGCCTTAAGGGAGGAGTTCTTTGTCCAGCACGCGCCGGCTGAATGCTATCTCAAGGGCCAGCGCGGAGAGAAAACCCCGGACTTTATGGCGGGTGGAGTGCGCATCGAAGTGGGCGGCTCGGGCAAGAATTGGCACCAGAACCCGCAGTATATATTCGCGGATGGCCATTCCTTCGAGGATAAAAAAATCCCCCTGCATCTGGCCGGTTTCTTATATTAAGCGGATTTTTGAAGACATCCTGTGGCCTGGCGCCTTCAGGGGTTCGAATTCCTTCCCCTGCAACAAAATCCAGAAGCAGACGGATCAGGGATGTTTTACCCATTTGTCGCATTTCCCCTCAATGAAATCCGGGCGCACCGAGTATATCATGGGCAAAGAATAAGGATGGTTCCTCTTGACGAATTCCATCGCCGCCTTCGGCCTGGAAGCCTTCGCTTCCAGAATCCATTCGTTTTCATCGCATAATCTGTTTTTCCAGAAGAAGACGCTTTCCGCCCGGAAAAAAGAGGCGCACGCGGCGAGTTTTTTCTTCACGAGCGCGAGCGCCATGTCCTTCGCGGACTTTTTCGACGGGAACGAGCTGTAGAGGATGTGCATGATACCCGCATCCGGGATGCGCAATCTACCCGTACATGGCTCCCAGGTCCGTGCCGCCCGCCTCCGCCGTCTTCTTGTATTGCGCGTGCGCGGCCTTGGATTTGGAGAGGATGTCCTTCATCTTCACTTCCATCTCCTGCGCCTCCGCAAGAAGCGAGGAGGTGTCGAAGTCGAGGGAGAGGTAGGATTTGAGCACTCCGAGCACCACCGAGGCGGCTTGCGGGTCCATGGTCTGCTCGTGCGCCTGCGACAGGAACGAGATGACGGGATAGCCCTCGATGGCCCCCTGCGCCAAAAGAAGCCCGGTCACGCCGGTGGTGGCGCCCTCCTTGATGAGCTTGACCTGATGGTGGCGCTCCAGCTCGGCCAGTAATTTTGCATTCGAGGCGATGGCGAACACCATGTCTTCGCCGTCCGCGCGCAGGGGGATGGCCCCCAGCGAGATGATCTGGCGCGCGCCGGCCTCCTTTGCAAATTCGTGGATCTTGGCGGCCAGCTCGTAGATGGCGCCCAAAGGCACGATGAATTCGGAGATGAGCACGATGAGGTTGTGCTTCTTGGACACGTAGATGCGGGCCGGATAGAGGGGCGCGTAGCCGTGCACGGCGGCGATGGGCGGGAAGTTGTCGGACGTGATGTAGCCCGCCAAATCCATCTTGAGTTTCTCGATCAGGTAGGAGGCGGAGATGGTGCCGACCAGCCCGATGCCGGGGAATCCTTCGATGAGGACGGGCTTCTTGAGCTTGAAGGGGTGGGTGATGTGAAATTCAAGGGCCATGGAAAAGACAGGCGCAAGGAGTTTAAAAAAGGATTGTTTTCACGGGGTGAAAAGACATGGGGGACCACAGAAAAAATAGATGGAAACCGGCCCGTGAAAAATAGGCATATTCAATAAAGAAAGCCAAAAAGGAAGAGCGGGATTCCGCCGGAATTTCCGGCTGGCTGGCTGAGAACGAACCTGCGCTCGGATTTTATCCCCTTGAGCTGGCCGCCCCGCTTCCCCGGCCCGCCTATTTCAAAGACCAGCTTTTGGCCGTTGTGAAAAATCAGGTAATCGGGCCGTTTCTCCCCGAGCGCGCTTTTGAGGTAATTGACCTCCATGTTCATGGTGCAGATATGCTGGATGAAAAACTCCTCGCGCGTGGCCCCGAGCAGGCGCTCCGGCTCCACCGAGCCGGCCAAGTAGGGGCGCAACGGGAGCGTGCAGAGGATTTTTGGTTCGGCCGTGACGTTGGTGCCATACGGCAGGAGCACTTTGAGGATGGAGGCGGATTCGAGGATTCTGATATACTCCTGGGCCTTGTAGCGGGTGATGCCGGTGTTCCGGGCAATAGAACTGTAGCTGCATACTTCTACATTGCTCCGGCCGATGAAGCGCAGGATGTCCTGTATGTGCAGGATGTCCTGCGCGTCCAGCTTGGCGATTATTCTCAAGTCCTGGTCAATGACCTTGCGGATGACGTTCTGAATGGTCTGCGGCTGTGGCGAGTGCAGGTAGGATGGCAGGGCGCCGGCTTGGCAGAACTCCGCAAAATCAGGCTCGAAAGAATAGAGCTTTTTGTATAGCGGCCCGGAGTTGCCGAGGATGTCATCGAGCGAAATTACCGGCGCTTCTGCGCCGCGCTTGAAATAAACAAATTCGCGCAAGGAGAACGGGGGGAGGGAAACCACGACCACGCGGCGCGACAGGTCGTATTTGCCCCGGACGATGTCAATGGAAGCGGAAGAGGTGAAAACCACTTTTACCTTGAGGAAGTCGTAGATTTTCTTGAGCGCCTGCCCCCAGTTGGGGAGGTAATGGATTTCGTCTATGAGCACATAATTGATTCCGTAGCGGGACTGCAGGGTTTTGGCCAGCTCGAACATGTCCACGGGGGAGGCGAGCGAGTCGGCGCTCAAGTAAAGGGAATGCTTAAGCTCGGTGCGCAACTGGCGCAACAGGATGGTCTTGCCCATGCCGCGCAACCCCCCGATTCCGATGAAGGCCTTGCTTTTGAGCAGCTCTTTGAGCTTCGTGTAAAGGAAGCGTTTTTTTCCGTAAGTCCGGCCGTCCTCTTCGGCCAGCCGGTCCATCTCGAAGATTTTTTCTATTTCTTGGGGGGAGAACATGGCTAATATAAGGAAGGAAAGTATTTAAGCATTTTGGTAAAAACATTTGCCGAAATGTGGCATATTTTGGTGAAAACATTTGCCGAAATGAGTGTATTTTGGTAAAAAGATTTACCGGAATGTGAATTGGCTTGCCGGAATGCTAATGGACAGATTCGCTTGATAGGCATTTCATCCAGTAAAAGCGCGAGCCGGAATTGTTCTTTTTCAGGTCCGAAACCGGAAGACCGCGGATGGTGGAATGGTCCGCGTAGGAGTCGAGGTTGTAAAGCTCGAACGAATCCGGCCCCGTCTCGTTCGGGGCAGGGCAGAACTCGCCAGGGAAACCGCCCAAGAAGCCGCGGTATTGCAGGAGGGCGATGATGTTCCCGAACCCCTGCAACGAGGGGGTGATGTAGATGGCAGCAGGATGGTATTGCGCCAGCGAGGAGGCGAGCAGGCGCTCCTCATACTGCGAACACTGGTCATGCAGGACGATGAATGCGGGGACGGCCACGGCCAGATAGGAGAAGAGGGACACGGAGGCCAGCAGGGTCAGGGCATGCACCCGCCACCCTTGCGAGGATTTCGACCGATGCCCAAAGACCGGCAGATAATGGGAAAAAGCGACGCAGAGGCCGGCGAAAACGGCCCAGAAGCCATTGAGCAGGAAACGCCAGGCCCAATCCGCAGGAATTGGGCTGTTGGCCAGAAGGGCGGCGGCGAGGGCGAATGAGGCCAGAAGGGCGGCGGATGGCTTGGACGTCTTCCCCAGTTGGTAGAAGCCGTAGAACGCGAAGGGCAGGGCCAGCAGGAAGAATACGTTCATGAGAAGACCGGAACCCGGAACCGGGGAGGACGAGCCGGGCAGGAGCTGGACGCCCACGAATGCCACGATGACGATGGAAAAGGCAGACAGGGCGGCGCCGGCAACACTCTTGCGCCCAAGCATGAGAATGAGGCCGAATATCAGCAAGGAGAGGACGGCGAAATAAAACGTGGTGATGTGGACCGGCGCGATGCACAGGAAGGCCAATGCGGGGAGGACGGGAAGGCCCTTGTTCTTGGAATGGAGCCAATCAAGCAAGAGGAGGACGGCCAATAGGAGAAAAACGAGGCCGAGCTCGTTCTTGTAGAGGCCGAAGGAAAGTTGCGTCCACCAGAAGGAGAAAACCGATAGGAAAGCCGCGCCGATCGCCCATCGCCCGGAGAGGAAGCGGGAGAGCAGATTGGAGAAAACGAGGAAGAAGAGGACGCTTGCGAGGGCGGAGGCGATGCGGATCGCCCAGACGGAATCGAACAAGGCCCGCAACGGGAGCATCAGCAGGAAGACGGGAAAACCGGCCAGAAACAGGACGGGTTTGTCGATCGGGTTGATGGAATGTTTCGTGGCGATGTCATCCAGGATATTCTTGTAGCGGAACGAATCGTCGGCGCAGAAATTGTCACGGCAGAAATAGGCGGAAACGAGCAACTGGGACAGGAGAATGGCCAGCGAAAGCGCGGCCAGAAGCCGCTTGTTTTTTTGGAAGAAATCCAGCATGCAGACCGACGTTACGGGCACGCGCCGCTGCAGCACAGATCGCTGCAGAAGTTGACGCCTTGGTACTGGGTGTAGATGGTGGTGATGAAGTTCGGCAGGAGAATCGACATGATCAGGCCGATGACCGCGCCCATCACCATCGCGGTGGCATAGCCTTGGGCCTTGGAGCGCAGTTCGGCGCCGCCCACCTGCCCGGCCGCATACACCACGCCGGCACCCATGATGAGCAGGAGGCAGATGGCCGGCATGAGGGAAGTCAATTGGCCGCAGAGGCAGCGGATGGCTGTATTGAGCGAGGCCATGTCCGGAGTGGTCGTCGCATGAAGAAAGGATGCGAAAGCGAGGAAGAGCAGGACGGAGAATGCGGTGGATTTCAGATATGACGAGAATACGCCCATAGACCAGCCACCTCAAGGACTGAAGAAAAGATTCGAAAAAACAAAGAGGGGTCTCTGCCAAAAAAAATGGCAGAGATTCGAATTCATCAAGACGTGGGGCAACCGCTGATAGTCGCCGTTCCCGTGCAGAAAGCCGGGTCCAACGAGTTGCTATACACCGCCTTGAGGAACGAGGGCAGGAGAATCGACATGATGAGGCCGATGACCGCGCCGATGACCATGGCGGTGGCCCAGCCTTGGGCTTTCGCGCGGGTTTCAGCGCCCGCCACCTGGCCGCCGGCATAGATTACACCGGCTGCCATGATGAGCAGGAGGCAGATGGCCGGCATGAGAGTGATCACGAGGTTGCACAGGCAGTTGATGCCATCCTTGAGAGAAGTGATGGTGGGTGCAGTCGTATCCGCAGATGTGATCGCCGCCAACCCGAGCAGGATGATGAATGTGAATGCCATGCTTTTGATGTAGCTTACCACGTATTTCATTTGGTCACCTCTATAAACTGGTATTTTAGGGGCCATGAGAGTTTATAAAACTTGCTTCGCGGCCATAGTGAAAAATAAATGGGCGGGACGGGCCGGATGGTTATAAAACAGCATCCGGCCATACTAGGGACATGATCATCGGCATCGACGAAGCGGGGCGGGGCTGCATCATCGGCCCGATGGTGATCGCCGCCGCCTCCATCGACCCGATGCGCGAATACCTCCTCAAAGACCTGGGCGTGAAGGATTCGAAAAAGCTCAGCCCCAAGCAGCGCGAGAACATCTACCCGCACGTGCTCGAACTGTGCGAACTGAAGCGGGCCGTCATCTCGGCCGAGAAAATCACCGAGATGATGGACACGGACAACCTCAACGAGATCGAGGCCATCCACATCGCCAAGCTTCTGTCCGACGCGCCGGACGATGCCACCGCTTTCATAGACTCGCCGGACAACATCCCGGCCCATTTCGGTAAAAGGATTCTCAAGCACCTCAAGCGCGCGCCTACGCTTGTGTGCGAGAACCATGCGGATGACAGGCATCTTATCGTGGGGGCCGCGTCCATTGTCGCCAAGGTGGAGCGGGACCGTCAGATCGAGAGGATAAAAGAGGTGGTGGGCGTGGATTTCAATTCGGGCTACACGTCCGACCCGTACACCGTCGCGTTCCTCTCGCGCCATGTGGACGACCCCAAGGTGAGGCCCTACATCCGCTGGAAATGGGCGACGCTGGCGAACTTGCAACAAAGAAAGATTTGCGAATTCTAGTTTTCAGGAGAAGGAATGCTGTTTAGGCTAAGGGTTATAAAGTTAAACTGCGCAGTTAAACTTAGTGGTTTAAAC
>JAHFEC010000007.1 GCA_023248665.1 Microcaldota archaeon
TGGATAATAGGTGTCGCTCCCGTCGGAATTGGGGATATCTGGAGAGAAAGACAGCCTGCAAAACCAGGCATGTGCCCCAAAACCACCGGGCTGTCCTTTGGGAGTATATTCAAAGTATTTGCCATCACTTAGAAACATGGACGAGATTGGATTGTTTTTGTTCACTGCATTCAAGATGATCTCCATGCTGTCCTTGTTAAAGACGACGTGGAAATCTCCTGACACGCCTGCAAACTGGGCGATATTCTTGCTCTCGTTCTTATCAAACCAGCGGATGGTTTCCCTCATTTCCACGCTGTCAATGGAAGTTTCCTTGCAATAGACCTCTTTGCCGATCTTGATCCGGAGGCTGCTCTCCTCAAGGTTTGGTATAATAAGAGTGGTGTCCATCTTGCCTTTCTGCCCGAAGAACACCTTGAAGGATTCCGGGAGGGCTTGGGCTTTGGCCGACAGGGTGAGCACTAAGGCGGTTGCAGGAACAACTATTGCTTTCTGCCACATTTTCATGCTATCCACCCCCCTTTTCCAAGCTTTTAGATAGTTTAGATATGAATCTTAATCATTATAAGCCTTCTTACATAAAGAGATACTTTTTATGACAGATGCTAGAGAAGCGTTGATTATTACTAATTGTTCACGCGCACATTAATTACAACTACACATGTATGGAGATGGAAAACCAAAGTCGTGACACTGGTGACCGTTGCTACAGGTACCATCACAACTGGGCCAACTCTGGTCACACGACTTGGGAGGGGTGGCACAAGCACAAGAATTTCCACTCACTTGGCAAGTCTTTCCTCCGGGGCAGATAAATGTACTACACATACTAGATGCCCCGCCACAAGTACAACCACAAGTGTTACCATTGTCGTATGTTGCACATGTTTGAGCAGAAGTAGGGCAACTTCCGCCACAGCTATTGGCACCCGTATGAGCACATTGTTGTTGCGGAACGCAAGCTCCATTCTGACAAATGTCACCCGCCGCACAGCATATCGGGGCAGTGGAAGTTGGACAGTATTGAGCGGTGGGGCAACAAGACCAAGGAGAACCAGGGATAGCTGGATTTTTCGCCGGCTTTGACGAACTAGGACAACATAGAATATTTCCCCCACCCATATCCGCACTATTCGGATAACTCGAATCACAACAACCGAGGGGTTCATTTTTCGGATCTCCTAGATGCCCAACTGCAGTAGTATCCGCCGAGCAGCATTTCTCTAGATCAAGAGTCTGGCCGATGGAAGGGTCATAATATTTTGATTGGTAACCGATACATACGTTGGGATTCCGGCAGCACGAATATAGATAGTTCCAGTTTTGGGTCGTATCGCCCACTCCCGATTTACAAACACTATAGTCAGAACTTGGACAGCACTTCTGATAAGCCGTGTTTTTGGGTTGGGTGACATCCGTGAATTCGCTCGGAAGCGATATGCATGCCCCGCTGCAACAAGCTTCCCCAACTTGCGAGGCAAGTTCCGGCCGGCATACCACTTGATTAATGCTGCAACACAGCTCCGTTGGATAGGATGAACCCGTATCCGTGATGGTGGGAACGCAAGAGCCTGTACAACAGCTGTAAGACTCGATCTGGTCATAAGTATAACCGTACGGCTCTCCTGCGCTGTCGGTGCCAACCGGATTGGCGCATACATCGACCGGGCTCGAGAAACCCGAACAGCATAATGAGGGTTTGGAAAGGGAAATGGGATCGACCACGTCGGATGGCGGGCAGCAGGACGGCAGGCCCCAGGAGGCGTGGTAAGGCAGCACCGCGTCGTTGGCATCCGGGCAGCAGATGGAAACCGGCCCGTATGCGGAAGTGCCCACGTTGCAAAGATGGGCACAGCACTCGCCGATCAGCGCATTATCAGATATGGGATTGGCAGTGGGATCGAGAATCACGTCCTGGTTGGTGTTGCACACGTTGCCGGTGGTGCAGCATTCTTCATGGGCCGGCTGGCTGGAAGTTTCGGCGACGCTGACAACGGTTCCGGCACAGCAGGCATATGTGCCGTCCGCAGATTCGTAGGCTTGGCTGACTCCGGCCGGGCAGCAAATGGCATAGGGCTCGCCCATGTATGGGTCGTTGCCGCTGATTACCTGCTGGCCGGCCGGACAGCAAGCCCAGCCGTTCGGAACAGGAACGCCGGGAGAGGATTGGTCCAGATTGTAGTTGTATATCTTGTAGTAAGCCGTGTCGCCGGAGTTGGGGCAGCAGATGGCGGTGGCGGGCCGGTAAAAGTCCGCGGTGCTTGTTTTGCAATTATCTTGCGCACAGCAAACGGGGGTGCTGGGGTTGCCCGTGCTTCCGCACATCACGGCCGTGCCGGAGGTCACGGTGGAGTCGCAGCAGGTCTGGGCGCCTCCGCCCGAACTCACGCACGCATCCGCCCGGCAGCAGACTTGGCTGCTGCCCGTTCCGCAGGCCACATCATTGGCAGGGCAGCACTGGGTGCAGGAAGAAGAAGTCGAATAAGTCGAACCGGGCTGGAAATATGGGGTGAAAATGCCGCCATAGATGGCCCGCTCGGCGGGGCAGCAGGAGCAGGCCCCGTTGTTGAGTCCAGCATCGCAGACCACATAGGCCTGCTTGGGATCATAGCCCGGATCACCACTCAAAGGCGGGCAGCACATCGTATCTGATTTCGAACCGGCCACCAGGCAGCTGTATTGGTAGAAAGACTGGCAGGCGCCGGCGCCCGGCGGAGAAACACAGAGGTGATAAGTGGGCGAGCCGGAGGTGGAATCGCAGACTAAAGGCGGGCAGCAGGGATTACGGACTGGATCGCAGACATTGTTGACATCAGACACGCAGGACTGGCAAGTGCAGGTGTCGCCCATGCATATGAAGCCATCCGGGCACTTGGGGTCGGAATTGCAGATTTCACCTGGGACGTAGGGCCGGTTGGGGTCGCTGGGATTTGAGCAGGAAACACTATTGACGGCGGCGCAGGTGCAGGTGCTTGCCGTGCAGGTCTGGCCGGTTGGACAGTCGTCTTTGCAGATGTTGGCGGACGGATCGAATGTGCCCGGCCCCTTGGTGCGGTTGGCGCTTTCGGAATTTGAGCAATAGACGATGGATTGGGGCTGGCAGGTGCCATCAGAAGCGCAGTAGGTGCTGGGAGGGCAGGAAGTGTCGGTGCAGGCGCAGGCGCCGGTATCTGGATCATAGACTTCGCCTTCCGGGCAGGTGGGCGGAAGGGGATCTGTGTCGCAGACGTTGTTGATGCATCGGTCGATGGGGCAGCAAGGGGTGGAACCGCAGACGGATTGGCCAACCGGACAGCCGTCGGGCGGAGGGTTGTTTATGGAACCGGTCAGGATGTTGGGCAGGATGACGGGGAAGGAGCCGGATTGGACAGAACCCGGGAGATTAGAATCATAGGTGATGTTGAGGCGGAATTCTGGGTATTTGGGCGGAAGGTAGGCGTTGGAGCTTGAATCATAGTGCATGGCAATGAGAGTAGCCTGCTGGCCGGGAAAGAGCTTGAAGTAGGTGTTGTCGGAATAGCCGGCCCAGGTGCCGTCGGCACGGTAAATGTTGTCAAAATGGCCGGGAGAGAGGCTTAATTTTCGGATGGTTATGGTTTGGGATGTGGGATTCTTGATGACTAATGAGAGGTTGGACTCTACGGTAGTGCCCGAAGTGGCGGTCAGAAGCTTCCAGTTGATGATTTGCAATGGGCTGGCCTGGCCGGCCCAGTAGGCTTGAGACTGGCCCATACGGGCATCTGGGGCGCCTTGGGAATTGGAGGTGGTGAGGACGGCGACGATGATGGCTAAAATAATGACGATGGCCAAGATGGCGATGAGTTCGGCTGAGATTTGGGCGCGAAAAGAAGGGGCCGGAGAGGCACGTGGCCAGGACATCTTAGATGCTTTGGAGGAATCCGGATGGCGGCGCGAATCCATGGGGAAGAGAGGCGGACAAGATTTAAAAATGGCGGGGCCGTGTGCCTCAATCCATTTCAATCCTTTGCGCCGGATCAGTCCGTGTCGATCCTTGGCGCGAGGTAATAGGTCAGCTTGGCGTGCTCGACCTCGAATTCAACTTTTATTGGCGCGTTGGTCTTGAGGTTCAGGGTGATCGGCGAGGTCTCGGGGCACGCCTTGGCGATGTCCTCGAGGTATTGGAGCGGGAACGTCGCCTTCGCCGGCGCGATGACGCTCATCTCGATGAGCTCCTCGGAATTCTTCTCCTGCTCGTCCACGAGGTCGGAAGAGTCCCCGTGCACCTCCATCTTGAAGCCTTCCTCGCCGGCCTGGAACACCACATGCGTGGAAATCAGGGAGGCGTCGCGCAAGTGGTCCTTGGCCACCCCGCCGAGCATCTTGACCACCACGTCCGGGACCACGTTGGGCTCGCGGCTGATGCCGGCCGGCATGTCCAGGATGGGCATCTTGAAGGAGCGCCGGTGCTTGCCGGCGATGAATTTGAGCGCCACCTTGTTCTCGTCCTGCGAAATCTCCAGTTTCTCGTCGCTGCGCGAGCGGGAAAGGTACTTGGAGAGGTTGTCGAGGTTGAGGCCCACGCGCACGGGGTTGGGCGCCTCGTATTCCACGAAGGCGGACTTGGGCATGGAAAAGCACACCATGGCGATCTGCGAGGGGTCCATGGCCTTGAGCATGATCCCGTCGGCATTGATCTCGAGCGTGCCCTCGTCGATGAGGTTGACGATGGCATCGATGGCGGACTTGAATTTCTTCGCATCCTCGACCACAAATCGGAACATGAACACACCTCGCAAAGCGCCGGGGGCCAAAAAAGCCCCGCATCAGACACCAAAAACGACTCTTGATGCACAAGCTATGGAGACGAGATTTTTAATCCTGACTATCGGCCGCAGGAGCGGGCGGCCGGGCTTGGGCAGATCGAACGGGATGGGACCGGATTGAACGGATCCGAAGAAGCCGGGGGCGCATCAGGGCAGGTCGAAGAGCAAAAAGTCGGCGCGCGCCTCGCCGGCCTTCAGCCCGATTTTCTTCTCGTCTTTGAGCTTGAGCGAATCCCCGGATGAAAGGACAACGGAACCTGTGCTCAGTGCGCCGGAAATGACGAAAACATAGCCGTGCGAGCCGATGAATGGATGGGAAACGGTTTTTTTGGCGTCAAGTTGCGAGCGGTACATGACCGCTTTCTGCCGGATTTGCAAGGAAGCCGAAACCTCCGGACGGCCGGAGACGAGGGGACACAGCCGGTTGTGAAAATCTTCAGGCTGGAACGGGTGCGATTTCCACGTCGGGATTCCGCCCTTTTTCTCGGGCTCGATCCAGATCTGCAAAGAATGGACCGTCTTTTTTCCAGAGTTGGCCTCGGAATGGAAGACGCCGGAGCCCGCGCTCATGGCCTGCACCCCGTACGGCCCGAGCGTCCCCTTGTGCCCGCCGCTGTCCTCGTGCTCCAGCTCGCCCTCCAGCATCACGGTCATGATTTCGTAGTTGGCGTGCGGATGGAGGTCGAACTTCCCGCCCGGCGAAATGTAATCGTCGTTGAAAACGCGCAGTTTTCCCCAACCCATGTTGCGCGGGTCGTGGTAATGGCCGAAGGAGAAATGCCAGTACGTCTCCAGCCAGCCTTCTTTGGAATGGAACCGCTCGCTTGCGCGCAGGATGGAAATCATGCGCAAGAATACGGAGGGGAGGTATAAAATAAAACCGGTCGGGCCGGCTCGCGCAGGGAACGGACGGAGCCCGATCCGATCCGCAGAAACGAGAGCAGAAAACAAGATTGTCTTACGGGCGCTCCTTGTTGATTTTCACCGGGATGCTGCTCAGGATGGAGAAAAAGCGGGACTCTTTCTCCCCCGGCGTTTCGGCCAGCGAAGATTTGGGCTTGAACGGATTGGGCTCTTCGGTCGGACGAAGCGGGACCTCGACCGCGCTCCATTTCACGAGGCGCCGGACCGTGACCGTACGGGCTTTGCGGACATAAGCCTTGAGCGTGTCCTTGTACAAAGGCCGGTCGATGTTGATGACATTGCCTTTCCCGTCGTAGATGCCGGCATGGCGGTTGCCGGTGTGGGGGCTGACGTCCACGCTCACCATGTCTCCGGTTTGCAGGTACTTCGAAAGCCCTGCGATGTCCTTCGATGAGAAAGTGCGGGAGGTGAAAGCCACCTGGTCACCGCCCAGTGCGCGCTTCTTTTTTGCGTCATTGTTGGATGCCCAGCTCGCGGATGGAGTATCCAGAACGGGCGACGAATCCGAATGGCCGAAGACGAATTTCGCGGGGCGGCCGTAATACATCTTCGAATCCAGCAAAGCACCCAGTTCGTCTGAGAAGAACGGTCTGAGGGCCAGGTAATAAAGGCGCAGGACATATTGCACGCAATTATTGGTGTTGGGATCATAGGGCCCGTATTTCGTCTTCTGGTGGAATTCGCCTTGGCCCAGCTTCAGGTCTTCGCGGGCTTGCCGGACTGCCCACGAGCCGGCCGTCTCGCAGGCCAGTTCATAAAGAAACGTCTGTTGAAGAGGGCTGCGGCTGAGCGGGCCTTTGGCAGGGAACGAGGAATTGACGAGGTGGAGATTGTCGCAGAACTCGGCTTTCTGCTCATCGGAAAGCGTGCGGATGATATCGATGAACTTGCGGCGGGTGGCGGCATGGTTCTCCTCGCTCAGGTTCCTGAGCGTCGAGCCCAAGACCGCGCTCGACGGGACGGGCTGGACCAGAACGCCCGCAGAGAACGCCGAAGAGATAAGGCTGGCCTGCGACTGGAAAACGAGCGGCATGCCATCACTCCTTGTTGTTTTTGACGGCAAAGCCCAGATCTTTGGCCAATGATTGGACCGCGCCCCAGACATCCGGGTCGGCCCCGATCGCCTTGAGATGAGCGGAGATGACGGGCAGAGGGTGGACATACTCTGGCGAGACGATCTCGTGCGAATTCATCTGGCGCAAAAGCTCAGCGTATTTCCCGGCCCCGAACTTGGCGTCATATGCCGTCCGGAGAAGGTCCGCGCGGTTCGAGAAATACGCGTTCACGAAATTCGGGATTCCGACCAGCTGGGCGAACCAGATCGCGCAGGCCGCGTCCTCGGTCAGATAGGCCCGTTCGGCCTCGGGGCCATATACCTCGGAAGCCGCCGTGGCAAGGCCGGGACCGTAAAGGGAATAGAGCATCAGCGACGGCATGATGATCTGGTCGCTGAAAAAAAACGGGGTGTCCTGGTTAAAGCCCCCGTACCGGGAGAAAATGTAACTGAGGATAATGGCGAATTCGTGCGGATCGAACGGGACGCCGGTGTTGACGTAGAGGTTGAAATCGTCGAAGCGGACCGAATGCCCGGAGTCTTCGATCTGCTCGAATTTGGAGCGGTTAACCAGCCGGACCTCAAGTTCGGCCGGCAGGTTCTCGATGGCCCGACCCGTTTTCCATGATTTCACGGCCTCGGGAAAATCGGCCGACATGCGGCTCAGGATGGACCTGACTTGGGCTTGGATCTGCGAATCGGCGTGAGCGAGCGTTTTGGAGGCCGACACAGGCCGGAGTTCGAGCGAATCGGCCGATGCGCGGATGAGGGATTTATCGGCCTGCCGGCCCGGCTTCTTCGCCGAAAGGGGCGCGGGAGAGAAGGCCTGGAGGGCGATGACAAAGGTCGCGAGGACCAAAGGCTTGAGCAGATAACGGCCCGTGAAATCCCGGAATTTGGAGCGGAGGCGTCCCGTGGAAGGAGTCTGGACGGGCGTGGTCTTGAGGATGCCCTGTTTTTTTGTGCTAACCATGAAGGGAGGTGGGCTTAAAGGTATTAAAAACAGGCGGATAAGATAAGGGCAGACCGGTCGGATAATGATGCCGGATATCGCCATTGGCAGAGGCTAGGCAAGCACATGTTAAGCATTCCCTGTGAACAGACACTGCCCCATTCTCCCGGGGTCTACCAGTTCAAGGACAGCGAAGGCCGGATCATCTACATCGGCAAGGCCAAGGACCTCAAGAAGAGGGTGTCAAGCTACTTCCAGCGGCCGGACCAGACCCCGAAGACCGCCGCGCTGGTGAGGCACATCCATTCGCTCGATTTCATCATCACCGATTCCGAAGACGAGGCCATCCTGCTCGAATCCAACCTCATCAAGCAGCATTACCCCAAATACAACGTCGATCTAAAAGACAACGCCCCGCTCACGTATGCGCTCATCACGGGCGAGCCCTTCCCGCGCCTCTTGCAGGTGCGAAAAGACCGGCACGGCAAAATCCGAGGGCCCGCCGGCAAGGCGTTCGGCCCGTTCATGACCGGCTCGGCCGGCCGGATGCTCGGCCCCTTGCGAAAAAGCTTCCATATCCGAACCTGCGGCTCGCCGATGCCCCGGCACGTCTGCCTGCAATACCATTTGGGAAACTGCGACGGCCCGTGCGAGGGGAAGATCACGCGGGAGGATTACGGGGAACGGGTGCGCAGGGCCGGAGAGATACTCGCCAAACCGGGCCTGCTCGGGCCGTACGTGGACGAGATGGAAGGGAAGATGCGGCAGGCCGCCGCCGCGAGCCGGTTCGAGGAGGCCATCCGCATCCGGGAGGCTTGGCGCTCGCTCTCAGGCCTCTCGCACCGCCAGAAAGTCGAGGCGCTCGATGCGCGGGACGAGGATTACGTCGTTCTCTGGAACGAGGACGGGCATGCTCGCGCGCAGGTCTGGCGCATGGTGCACGGCGTCATCCGCGAGCGGCTCAAGTTCGAGTTCGGGCACGTGGAAAAAGAGGGGGAACTTCTGGCCGTATTCCTCGCCAGATTCTACGAGAGGCATCCGATCCCGAGGAGCATATTCGCCAACGCGCCGCCGGATGGCGGGGGCCTCGCCGTGCTCGAGAAACACCTCGCCCGCCTGCGCGGCGGGAACGTGCGCATTTCGCGCCCCCCCTCGCGCGGCTCCAAGCTCGAACTGATGCGGCTCGTCGAGAAGAACATGCTTTTGGAGAAGAGCGGCTCGGCCGACCCGGCGCTCCTGCGCCTGCAAAAGGAACTCGGGCTCGAACGCATCCCCCTCATCATCGAATGCTTCGACATCTCGAACCTGGGTGGCGAGCACGTGGTGGGCTCGATGGTGCAGCTCGCGAACGCGAGGCCGAACAAGGCCGCCTACCGCAAATTCAGGATCCGCACGGTGGTGGGGCAGGACGATTTCGCCTCGATAAAAGAGGCGGTGTTCCGGCGCTACCGGCGCCTGCGCGACGAGGGCCAGCCGATGCCGGACCTCGTTCTCATCGACGGCGGGCTGGGGCAGCTGCACGCGGCGAAAGACGCGCTCGACCAGCTCGGCCTCGCTTTGCCGCTCTTCTCGCTGGCCAAGGAGAACGAGGAGGTGTACGGCCTGGACATGCTCGCGCCGCTGCGGATGGAGAAAACCAACGAGGCCCTGCACGTGCTCCAGCATGCGCGCAACGAGGCGCACAGGTTCGTGATAAACTACAACCGAAAATTGAGGACGAAAAAGATGTTCGGAAAAAAAGGATAACCCTGACGAGATGATGGAATGTTTTTGCAGACAGACGATTGTGATCTTGAGATCAAGACCGGCCGCCAGAACCACCCGTTTTTGATGGTTCCGTGGCTGGCTTTTGAATTGCTTTACCTGATGATTTTTGTCGTGATTCAGGTGTCGCAGGGCCAGAACACTGATTCGCTGGGCTTCTTGCCGGGGGCATTGTTCTTCGTATTTATGATGTTGGCCACGATAATGCCGAACGTGTACATGGCGTCCACAGACGGGATAAAAACCGGGGTCGCCCGCTTTTACATCCAACGAAGCTTGTTTTCCCGAAGCATCGTGGCGCGGATCCAAACATCCAAGAATCCGTTTTACCTGAACCCATTCTTATTTGCCAAAGCCCAAATCGAGCGCGCCGGACGCGACGATTATGGGGAGTATGTAATGCTGAAAGGGAAGATCCTCTTTCCGATAAAAGTATACCTGAGAGAACAGGATGTGAAAGCGGCGATTGCCAAACTCGCGGAGCAGGAGAAAATTTGAATCAACGAACAGAATGCCGCACTCACATTTTCGACGTCAAATACCGATAAATCATTTCCTTGTCCAGCGGCAGCTCCAGCCCCAGCACCTCATGGACGAACACGATGACTTCCACCGCCTTGTGCGCATCGAGCTTGGTGCGCCGCGCGATCTCCTTGAGCGAGGACACCTTGCCGATCAGGTCGTAGACGAGCAGTCCGTCGCGGCCGTAGCGCTTGAAGATGGCCAGCCCGTCATCGCCGTAGCGGTGGCGGATCTCCGGCCGGGTGAGCCGCTTGAACGAGAGCAGTCCCGCCTTGCCCAATTCCCCGAGCATGATGTCCAGATCCTTGAACGTCAGGCCGGTCTCGGCCGCGAGCTCGACGAAATCCTTGTCCCCGTCGATGTGGGTGAGCAGCTCGTCGCCGCGCTGGCCGAACTTGAGGGACATCAGGCCCCGCATGCGCGCCTTCTGCCAGAAATTCGCCGGACCGGGGACGACCGGCACGTCCACGGGCACCGCATCCGGCGAGATGACATCGGAGGGGGATTCGGGCGTCTCGGATTCCACCATGGGCTTGAACCCCACATTGTCGCCGCCCGAACGGGAGGAGGCGGCGGAGGGTCCGGACGCGCCGGCCGCGCCCGTCGCATGTGGAGAGGGATAGCCGGGCGGGCGAGAAGCTTCGGAAGGGCCGATGCCGAGCGGCGGGCGTGAAACGGACGGCTCGCCCGCGCGGGCGCGTTTGGCCTCGGATGCGGCGGATTTGCCGGTCGGGCGCTCGAGCTTGATGATGCCCTGCTCGTTCATGAATTCGAGGATCTCGACCAGCTTGGACTCGGAGAGGCCGGTCTCGTTGAGGATGTCCTCGGCCGTCTTCTCGCCGTCGATGAGCGCATACACCTTGACGCCGACCGAGCCGTACTTGTCGAATATGATCTTCTCGAGGGGCGAGAGCGAGGGCGGCGGCGCATCCAGCGCATCGGCGCCGGACGCGGGCGATTTTTGGCGGACCAGCCCGGAAGACGAGAGGCCTGTGCGCGACACCATGGGCCCGTTCTGGAGCATGAACTCCATGAACTGGGCGAATTCGGGCTCGCCCATGCCGCAGTCCGCCTGCACCTGGCGGGCCGGGCGCCGGCCATCCATGCCCTCGTAAGCGCGGATGGCGGCGGGCCCGAAGGATTTGAGAAGCCGGTTCTTGTTCTTGAACCCGTCCAACGGGCTGGGCTCGATCTTAGAGTATTGCCCATCCCAGTCTGACCATGCCATGGAAATTCCCATAAAAAAGAGTAGGGCCATAACATTTAAAAGCATTCAAAATGCACCGCTCTATTATGCCCCTCGAAGATTTGCTCATCAGCACGGGAGTAGACAACCTCATCAAGCTGGTCCACGAGAAGGGCAGCGTCGAGGTCAAGGAGGCGGCGCGCCTCCTGCGCCTGCCGCAAGCCACCATCGAGGACTGGGCCCACGTGCTCGAAGCCGAGGGCGTCGTCAAGATCGAGTACCGGCTCACGCAGATTCACCTCGTATGGGCGTATCTGAACGAGGACCGCTACGCCAAGACCACCGAGAAGGTCCAGACTAGAAAATCGGACACCATCCAGAAGCTGCAGACGCTGAACCAGACGCTGGAGGCCGGAATCGCGGACATCGGCCATCTCAAAGAAGGGGTGGACAGCCTCGACCTGCAGAACCGCGCCCGCCTCGAGCGCGTCTCGTCGGACAAGGGCGAGGTCGAACGGCTCCACGCCCAGCTTGATGACACGCTCCAGCTCAAGCGCGCGAGCATCGACGAGATGAAGACGGAGATGGATCAGTTGGGCGGGGAGATGGACGCCCTCTCGCAGGCCCTGAGCGCGGCGCCGGAAGGCGGGGCGGCCGGAGACGTGGGCGCGAAGATCGGGACGCTCGCTGCGCTGCAGTCCCGGCTCGAGGATGGCATCGTAAAGAGCGAGGCCGAGACGGCCCGGCTCTACGAGCAGATGCGCGCCCTGCAAGCCGCGCGAGGAACGGACCCGGGCGATCAGGAGCTGGGCACGATCAAAAACGGCATCGCCGAACTCCAATACTCGAAAACCGAACTGGCCAAGGCCATGCAGAGCATGCTGGCCGAGGTCAAATCTCTCGACAACCAGGTCCGGGGGCTCGATGCGCGCCTGGATGACATCTCCAAAAAGCGCGGCACGGGCGCAGCGCAGAAGAAGACGATGGAAAAACTGGAGGCGGCGATCAACGAAAGCCTGAAAGCCAAGACCGAGGGCGCCCGCGACATGCGCTCCGATCTTGAGATCGTTCGCAAGCAGATCGAGGTGCTCTCGCACTCCCAATACCAGTACCAGAGCATCCAGGCGCATCTGGGCAGCCTGCGCGCGCAGTTCCAGCGCGAGAGCGAGGACATCGGCAAGCTCTCCGAGTCGATGGAAAACGCGCAAGAAAAGTATTCCGGCGACCTGGACACGGCCCGCCAGAACCTCGAAGAGCAGGAAGGGAAATACCGGGAGCTGGAACAGAAGTCGCAGGCCATACGCGAGGTGCTCGAACGGCTCGAACGCCTCAAGGGCGAGGGCGAGGCGCTCTCAAGCAAGCTCAAAGGGATCGTCAAGGAGGCGCAGGTCGTCCAGATGGCCGCGCCGGTCGGCGTTTCGGCAAGCGTCAGCGCAGGCACGGAAGGCGGCGAAACAGGCGGCATGAACGCCATGGACGCGCCCGGCCGACCGGCGTCATCCGCCCCCTCGCCAAGAGAGAACAACGCGGCCTTCTCGGGCCATACGCAAGGCGCGGCATCCGACGAGAGCCTGCCGCCCGGCCTGATGCAGCGCATCGCGCTCACCGCGGGCGAAGAAGAGGAATTCGACAAGAAAAGGAACGAACTGCGCTCATTGATCGAGAAGATGTGGAACGAGGATCGCCGGCCGCACAGTTAGAAGAAAATGCAAAGACGAAGAGGATACGGTCGCTCGGGCCGACGGCCGGAAGCGAGGGCGATCGGGCGCCCGGCCATTGTTTTCTGGGCTATCCCCTTAGAATTTCCTCTCGGTGGCCGTCGAATCGTTTCATTGGCTCACCTCAAGAGACAGGGCTTGCGGCTCCTGCCGCTGTTTGCAGTGCATCTGGCGCTTAAACGCCTTCGTTTCCTTCGAGAGGGAAATATGGCAGGATGGGATATCCCGGACGCGCAGGGCAAACAAATATATTTTGGATTGACGAAAAAGGGGTATGGGAACCAAACCTTCCGATCACGGCCTGCGCCATTCGAAACAAACCCCCGGCGCGCGCATGAAGACAGCTGAAACGATCAGGGGCGACCATACCCTGCACGAGGAGTGCGGCGTGGTCGGCGCGTTCTCGTTCAATGACGGGGACGTCGCCCCGCTTCTCTACCGCGCCCTCATCGCGCTCCAGCACCGGGGGCAGGATTCGGCCGGGATGGCCACGTTCGACGGCAAAACGATTCGAAACCACCGCGATCTGGGCCTCGTGGCCAGCGTATTCGACGAGAAAACGATCGGGAATCTCGCGGGCAGCGTCGGCATCGGACACGTGCGCTACCCCACCATCGGCGCAGGCGGCAAGGAGGATGCCCAGCCCTTCATGCTCGATGAGCCGTTCGGGGGCATCGCGCTCGCGCACAACGGCAACATCGCCAACTACGGGACCCTGCGCCGCCTGATGGAAGGCAGGGGCCTCAAATTCTGCTCCACGTGCGACTCCTACCTCATCCTGGAGGTGTTCGCGCGCCAGCTTCAGGCCAGCGGCCTGGACGTCTTCAAGGCCTCGGCCGGCCTGATGAAGGAGCTGGACGGCTCGTATTCGGTCTGCGCCGTGACGGCCCGCAACCAGCTCATCGTCATGCGCGACCCGCACGCCATCCGCCCGCTCTGCTGGGGAAAAACCGAGGATACGATCATGTTCGCCTCCGAATCGGTGGCCCTCGACATCAACCAGATCCCGCTGAGCGGAGACATCGCGCCCGGCGAAGTGCTCATCATCGACAAAAAGGGCGTGCGCAAGAAGAGCGTGATGGCGCTGCAGCGGCGGCATTGCGCTTTCGAGTACGTCTATTTCAGCCGCCCGGATTCGGTCGAGGAGGGCAAGCTCGTCTACGAGGTGCGCGCCGAGATGGGCCGGCGCCTCGCCAAGAGCGCGCCGGCGGACGCCGACATCGTGGTGCCGGTGCCGGACACGTCGAGGCCCGCGGCCGAGGGCTATTCGCAGGTGAGCGGCATCCCGCTCGTGGAAGGGCTCATCAAGAACCGCTACGTCGGGCGCACGTTCATCATGCCCTCCCAGCCCAAGCGCCTCGAGGCCGTGCGCCTCAAGCTCAACGCCGTTCGCGGGCTGGTCGCCGGCAAGCGCATCGTGCTCATCGACGATTCCATCGTGCGCGGCACGACTTCGGGCCCGATTGTCAAGCTCCTGCGCACCGCCGGCGCGAAGGAGGTGCACCTGCGCATCGCCTGCCCGCCCGTGGTCTCGCCGTGCTTTTACGGGGTGGATCTGCCCACGTTTACCGAACTGATCGCCGCCAACAAGAGCATCGAGGAGATCCGGCAGGTGTCGGGCGCGGATTCGCTGGCTTTCGTCTCAATCGAGGATCTGGTGGGCGCCATCGGCAAGAAGCGCCCGGATCTCTGCCTCGGCTGCCTGGACGGAAAATACCCGACCGAACTGGGCGAGCGCATCGCCAAGATGATGAAGGAGAAGGGGACGCGCGAAGGCGTGCGCATGTGGGAAGAGAAGATATTGTAGAGCAAGAGATGGTGCGGGTGGAAAATATCGCAGGCGGAAACGATGGGGCAGGTGGAAAGTTGAGAAAAGAGGAAAACCGGCCGACCGCTCGCCGGAAGCCGGCCGGCAGGCGGGATCCGCAGACCCGACAGTCTTTTCGGCCTCTCGAACGCCTCGCCGACGCGCTCACCTACTCCAACCTCTGGCTCTCCATCCTCTCGCTGGCCTCGAAAAAAAAGGTCTACGCTTATTCCCTGCCCGAAGAGATTGACGCGCGGTTCGGGTTCTCGCCCTCGCGCCTGATGATATACCTCGTGCTCTACAAGCTCGAAGGCGAAGGCCTCCTGCGCTCAAGCGAGGAGGGGCAGCGAAGGTATTATGCCCTGACGGCGACAGGGAGGAGATGCCTGCAGGCGGGCAAAAGACTATTAAGGCAGCGCGCGGACCAGATTTAGGACAAACAAAAAATGGAATTTGGGGAAAACCGATGGGAACCACCCGCAATCGCAGGCGAAAATGATGGGGAAGAAACGCAAGCCCGTCTCAATCCTGGTCACCGGGGTGCCATGCACCGGCAAGACCACTTTGGCGCTGGAATGGTGCGCCAAAAACGACTGGACCTACCTTTCGCTCAACGACCTCGTGGAGCAGGAGAAGCTCTACGCCGGCACCGATCAGGAGGACATGGCCAAGCTGGTCAAGCTCGACGAGCTTGAACACGAGGCGAACGAGTGGATCCGCCGGCAGGAGAAATCCAGCCTCATCGACGGCCACCTCGGCTGCGAGCTTGGGCTGGATGTGGATTGCGTGCTGGTCCTGCGCCTCGAACCCAACGTGCTGGCCAAGCGCCTCGAAGGGCGCGGATACACGCCCTCGAAGGTGAACGCCAACAAGATGGCCGAATTGCTGGACTATTGCACCATCCGCTCGATCCGCAACTACGGCGAGAAGAACGTGTTCGAGCTGGACACGAGCGGGCAGGACGTGCGGGGCCTGACAAGCCAGTTCGAGAAGTTCATCGACTCGGGAAGCAAGGGCAGATTCAGGCCGCACGTGAGCTGGTCGGCCGCGCTGCTGGCGCAGGTCTGAGCAGAGGGATGGAGATGAAAACAAACAAGAGAATGAAAGGAACGAAAACCGACAACCCAGAACTGAAAAAGGAAAAGAAAAAACACCGCGCACTCGCCGAAGCCCTGCTTTTCCTGCTGCTCGGCCTGCTCGGGCTGTGGACGTGCTGGAGGATCAACGAGACTGGAAAGACAACGCTATTGGGCATCACCTCCAATGGGATATTTTATAGTTACACGCGCAGCGCAGATCCCTTCATGTTCTACCTCATTCTGGCTTACTGGGCGCTGGCTACACTCTTCTTCCTTCTCGTCGCGTTCGTCTTCGGGCGCTCGCTCTTGCGCCAAGCATCCTGAAATTTCGTCCCCTGACGAAGCGCCGGACGCGGCCTCACTTCGGTTCCTGCCGCCTCAATGACTTGACCTTGTCAAACCCCCGATCATAGGTGCAGATGACATCCAGGCCGTTCGAGCGCATGACGGCCGCATGGTACGCGTCGGCTGCATCCAACCCCTGTGCCGTGTATTCGGGGACAAAAAGAAGCGTTTTGCGGTCCACCGCCAGCACGTCCAGCCCTTTGTAGGAGAGGATGTTGAGGAAGATGCGCTCGGCTTTGCCCGCATCCGCGTTGTTTTGGAAGAAATAGAGCACCTCGTTGAGCACCAGAACGCTGGTGGAGGCGTTCATCTGGGCGGATGCGACTTTGGAAAGCATCCGCTTGCAGGGCTCGGCGGGCCGGCCGGCCTGATGGTAGGCATGGATGAAGATGTTGGCGTCAAGGAACATCCAACCACTCTTTTTTGCGCTTCCCTTCGGTCTTGCGGATGAGCCGTTCGGTTTCCTCGAAGCTCGCGCCAGCCCCGGACGTCAGGCGCTCGAACTCCGCCATCACGTCCTCCTCCGGGCAGATGCGGATTTCGTTGTCCTTGACCGAGAAGCGCACGCGCGCGCCGGGCATGAGCCCGAACATGTCCCGGATGTATTTTGGGATGACGACTTGCCCGTGCTGGTAGATCTCAGCCATCGGTTTCACCTATTTATAGATTGAATTATGATTATTTATAATTATATCTATTAATTAGGAAACCCGCAGACACGAGGATGCGGCCGGACAGCGGATCTTGGATGGGAGGGGATGGCGGGCCATAATGACGGAACGACGGACTTGCGCGGGCGAGGACGATGCGGCGCAATATAAGAGATGCGGCTATCCGGCCTATTCAGGCGCGGTAATACCGGTTCTTCCTCGTGCTCCCCTCGCGCCGCCAACTCCCGCCCCGGACTATCTTCTCCATCATCCTCAGAGCCGTCGGTCGGGACACTTTAAGCACACCCATCACTTCGCTGGTCGTCATCTCCTTGCGGCCCTTCAGGAATTCGAGCAGCCGAGTGTCCGCCACGGCCGGCCGCGCGGCAGTCGAACGGGTTCGCATCACCACCATGAACATGTCAGCCGCCACATGGAACTCGGGCGGAGGCAGTCCTTCCTTCTCCAGCGCCTTCTTCATCAGCACGATGCCCTGCCCGGCCCCTTCTCCGGCTTCTTCCATGCGCACGAACTCGTAGAGGAGCGGATTTCGATGGATGGGCCATTTCATCTCAATAATTTTCTTCCAGTCCGCCTCATCCGGCGCTCCGGGGTTGATGAATTCGATGCGGTCCGCGAATAGACGGATCAGCGTCTCGCCGGCCGCTTCATAGTCCCGGTGAGCCAGCGCGTTGACCAGTGCCTCTCGGATGGCGCCCCACGGGATCACGGGTTCGTCCGTCCTCTTGAGACCCTCCCGCTTCTCCCGGATGGGGAGATTGAGCCGCAAGAACTCTTCGCATGATGGCAAGAGCTTGTGCAAAGGCTTTGAGAGCGTCAACGCGGCTATCCGCTCGGTCGGTTCAGAACCCTTGAATCGCAGGAGAGTCACTTGCGGCCGGGGCAGATAATCGCCGGGGGAACGGGCCAGCACGAGCACCCCCAAGTTCGTGAGCTTCCCGTCCTTGGCGTTTTTCCGGTTTTCCAGCCACGCGTCCCGGTTGAAGCCCCCTCGCTCCCGTAGCGGTTTGGTGTAGTGCTCCAACACCTCCAGATCAATGGTGTCGAGCGGGGCCGAACTGGGGCGCTCCTCGAATGAGATGCGCCCGCTGGACATCCATATTTTATAGAGATCCTTGCCCGCGATTTTTTCGCATCGGTCCATCACGCGCATATACGGCGAGCCGCGATAGAAGCATGGACCGGCCTTTCCCAACGCGATTATTTTGAGCACGGCCACTTTCTTGCCATCGACCTCCAGGAAGGCCGGACCCTCGGTGGTCGGAGTCGGCTCGCAACTGTGCAGGATTTCACCAAGTCCGCTGATTGCGCGGGCCTCATCTTCTATCCCGCGGATGGTCTTGTCATTATTCTGTCCGATGAGCAGATAACCGCCCGATGCCGACGCGAAAGCCGCAATCTTCTCGCCTACGCTGTCCCGATTCTCCAGAGAACGGACCCGGTCAAGATGTTCATCCTCTTTGGCCTTGAGAAGCTCAATCATAACGTATTTTTAATCATTAAAGTTTATAAAGTTGATTATTTTTATGTTTAGAATTGATAGCTTGTTCGCTCGCCGG
>JAHFEC010000070.1 GCA_023248665.1 Microcaldota archaeon
GAATTCGAGGCCGAGGACCTCATCCCAGACGAGCCAGTGGCGGTCATGATCAGCGAGGACGGCTACATCAAGCGCATCAGTCTGGACGAATACAAGAGCCAGCGGCGCGGCGGGCGCGGGGTGAAGGGCAGCGAGACCAAAGAGGAGGACCGCGTGAAAGACATCCTCATCGCCCGCACGCACGACACCCTCTTGTTCTTCACCACGGGCGGCCGGGTGCACTGGCTCAAGGTCTACCGCATCCCGGCCGCGGGCCGCTACGCGATGGGCAAGGCCATCGTCAACCTGCTCGACATCGGGCAGGAGAAGATATCCTGCTGGATCCCGGTGCGCGAATTCTCGGACAAGGAATACCTGCTCATGGCCACCAAGAAAGGCACGGTGAAACGCTCGTGCCTGGCCGACTATTCGCGCCCGCGAAAGGGCGGCATCATCGCGATCACCTTGCGCGAAGGCGACGAGCTCATCCGCGTGCGCAAGACCGACGGCAAGTCGGAGATCCTGCTCGCGAGCGCGCAGGGCCAGTCCATCCGCTTCTCGGAAGAGGAGGTGCGCGAGATCGGGCGGGCCGGACAGGGCGTGAAGGGCATCGAGCTCTCCGAGGGGGACGAGGTGATCGGCTTCTGCCTGTGCGCCTATCCGACCGTGATGACGGTGTGCGAGAACGGCTATGGCAAGCGCACGCCCATCGAGGATTACCGCCTGCAGGGCCGCGCCGGCTCGGGCATCATCAACATCAAGACGGAAGGACGCAACGGCAAAGTCGTGAGCGTCAAGACCGTCTCGGACGAGGACGAGCTTTTATGCGTTTCCTCCAAGGGACAGGTCATCCGCATGCCGGTCAGGGACATCTCGGTCGTCGGGCGGAACACGATGGGCGTGCGGCTCATGAAGCTGGACGAGGGCGAGAAAGTGGTGGCCGTCGAGCACATGACGCCGGAGCCCGGCCCCGAGAACGGAAACGGGAATGGCAAGAACGGGGAAATCGGCGGCAAGGTGGAAGGGGACGGCACAAAGAAAGAGGACGCAACGGAAAACTCGGCCGGAAAGAAAGAGGACGCAACGGAAAACTCGGCCGGAAAGAAAGAGTAAGAACTCCCGTTTTTTTCTGTCCGCTCGCCGGCTCGCGCATCCGTATAGTGCCTGCGCCTCTTTTGTCCCGTTTTCCCAGGCGCGCCCTTGATTCAAGCCAGCTCCTTGAGCGCCTTGAAAACTGCGCGCGTGGCCGGGCCCGCGTTGCCGCCAAGCTCTTCCTCGGCCGCCGCCAGCAATCTATCCACGGCCGAACCCGTCGGCACCAGCACCCCGCCACGCTTCTCCAGTCCATCACCGATGTCGACGTCCTGCCGGCCGGCGAAGTTGCTGCGCTGCAGCAAGCCGAAGTCGCTCACGAAGTAACGGTAGATGGCATCCGGATCCGAGCGGCGCGAACTCTTGTTTCCGGGCATCCCTTTGCCTTTGGCCACCTCGAAAAATCCCTCATCCTGGGGCATGTTCTTGGAGAAATTGATGAACTTGCGCTGCATCTGCTTTGAGAATTCTGATGAGATGGTGACTCTGTCCTTGCCGATGGAGCAGATGAGAGGGCAGATGACCAGCAGGGGTTCGGGAGCCTTCAGTTCGTTTTTTGTGAAGACTTTCTTGGCTTGGGGCAGGGTGAACTCGCCGCCGCTGCCTACGACCGTGAGAATTCCGGTTTTTGGATTTATGGATTCGGCTAATGGGGCCCGGGTGCTGATCGAAAAACCCATGAGCAGGGCCATCTCGCCCATGATCCGGGCGAAAGCCTTTGGATTTTTTCGGGCGAATTGCTGCACCTTCGCCGGGCCCATCATCTTCGAGAAGAATTCGTGGCCGGCCAGCTGGTTCGCGACCACGCCCCTCGCCAGATTGACGCCTGAAACCACGCGCTCGGTTTTGAAAATAGAGGCCATCGTTGCACCTTTCAAGATGTTTTATTGTGTATGTTTATATTTAAACAAGTATCGATACGCGCAAACCCTTTTGCGGGGGCAGATAATTAAATTTTACCACCTCACTCTTATCATGACCTCGAAAAAATCTCCCGACCCCGCATTCGCCCTCCCGAGGCCTGCTTATCTGGTCCTTGCCCTTCTGTTTTCCATCCTCATTTCCGGCTGCATCCTGACTGGCCCGGGCAACACTTCTCCTTCCGCTTTGAATGCCTCCAATTCTTCCAACGGCCCCAGTATCCCGATGCAGCCGACCGTGAACGTCACGCCGCCGCCGGCCCGGCCGGTCAATGCATCGGATATGAACAACTCTCAAAGCGCAGACAACTCATCCGGGGCAGACCGCTCGTCCGAAGCAAACGCCTCTCAAAGCGTCGTAGTGCCCGCCAATGCAAACGCATCCAATCAGGGCATTATTTCCAATTCCACCCCCAACCCGGCCGTCCCGAGCGCGGGTTCAAACATTTCCGCGCAGGAAGCCCAGGCCCGCGAAGATGAGCTTTTGCGCGAGCATCAGGCCCAGATTGATGCGGCCCGGCAGGCCGAGGCGAACATTCTCAGCCAAGTGTCCGGCACGGCTGTTTTGGATCCGAACGGGGGGCGCACCCGATCCAAAGTGTGCGCGATCACGGTCTCGCCCACGCGCATTTATGCCGGACAGGAAAGCACCGTCCTCATCTACGCCAATTCGGCCAACAACGAACGCGTGACCTACCTGTGCGGAAGCGAAGAGCATCTGCAGGGTTACGGCGGCATCTTCACCGACAAGCGCATCTGCACCTTCGATGCCCCGGGGCATGTGCGCGTCTGGCTCGCGCTCGACGGCCAGACCTGCGCTTCCGCGCCCCTTGACGTGGTCGACGTCAACGACCTGTCCACCCCCCAGCCGGCCTGCGACATCCTGGCCGAAACGCGCGATTTTGGCGTCATGAATTCCACGCACACCTACTCCGCGGTGCTCGAATACCGCAACTTCGCCCCGGATGCGAACTTGAGCTGGAACTGCCCCTACGAGAATATGAGCACGACGCTGTATCTCACCTCGCAGGATTCGTCCAGCCCGCAGTCCGGCTTCCTGCGCCTGGACTGCCAGTATGGCTTCGACCCGGGGGCGGTCCGGACCATACCCGTCCAAATCGACGGAACCCCGTGCGGCGACCTCGTCTCGACGGATTGATCAGACGACGATGCGATGGCGCTTGGACGCCCATCCCGGACAGGCCGGCGTTCCCCATCCCAAAAAAAGCCGAGGCAAAGGCCTTTAAATCTAAAGCGCATTTTCAGACCCAGTGATTCTATGGATGACAATTTGTTCAAGCACTGGATGAAGATATTTGCCGGCTCGGCCGTCATTCTGGCCGTATTTTGGGTGATGTACAGCCTGTATGCGAGTTCGCAGGTCAACTGGCTGCAGACGGTCCTTCTCGCGCTCATCGGCGGCATCCTCGTCGCGATGGCCATGACCGTGAGCCATCATATCCTCGCCCGCTGGTTGCGCATCTTTGTCATTTCCTCGCTTATCATTGCGGTGGCGTGGGCCGGATTCGAGTATTACATCCAGCAGTCGTTCGATTACATGCAGATTCTGCTGCGCGGCGGGCTCATCGGCGTGGCCGTCGCCACCGCGCAGATTGTGATGTTCCCGGAGCGGCATGTCTGCCCGCCCTGTCCATCCTGTGCCAGCCCAACGGCTGATGCGCATGAAATGCCGGCCCGAGCAAAGCTGGCCCGGAACAAACCTGCCGGCGCGCGCAAAAAAGCCAAAAAGGCAAGGAGATAAGCAAAAGGGGAAATAGTCCGAAAAAAAGGGGAAAAAAGCCGAATGCGGTTTGCGGGCGGAACGGGGTTCACATCTCGCTGAACACGTTCTCGTATAAGCCCCGCAAATCCGCCTCATTTTCATTGAATGCGTGCAGGTAAGTATGCTCGCCTATCTTCTGCAGATAGCTTCCCAGACGGGCGCAGGTGAGCACCTGCGTGATTTTGCTGACTTCTTCCAAAGTCATGTTGGCCAATTCGATATACATAACTGATCACCAAAAGGAGTTTGGGCGGCCCCATATAAGTCCCCTCCGGAAGGGTGGCTTTCCGGCCGATTCCGGCGCCCAGACCACGGCCAAACGCCCGGGCCAAAGAAAACCGGCGGCCCAAGCCGCCTTAAAAAGGAACAACGTTTCACGAGCGGCCGTTTTGGCGCCCGACATTTTTAGCGCATTCCTCTTTTTTAGCGCATCTCTTTTTATTCCCCGGAAGCGTCATTTGTGCATGGCCATGCGACAATCCAAGAAAAAGCGCCCGCGCCGCGAGGACAAGATGGACAAGGACGAGTGGCCGCTCGAGGAGGGCGTGTTCGACCGCCGCTCGCTCCTGACGCTGGTGCGCTTCATGAGGAAGGGCGTGTTCAAGACCCTCGACTACTGCATCGCCGAGGGAAAAGAGGCCAACGTCTATCGGGGCACCACGGCCGACGGCCAGTACGTGGCCATCAAGATTTACCGCCTGCGCTCGCCCTCGTTCCAGAAGATGGAGGGCTACGTGCAGGGCGACCGGCGATTTGCCAAGGGCCCCCGCGGAGAGTACGGTTTCATCTACACCTGGTGCCGCAAGGAATACCAGAATCTTGTCCTGATGGAAAAACTGGGCGTGCGCGCGCCCAAGGCCATCGGATTCAAGAACAACGTGCTGGGCATGGAATTCCTCGGCGAGAACGGCGTGCCCTTCTCCACCCTCGCCGCCACCGGCAGCGCGGACCCGAACCGCGATTACGCCCTCATCCGCGAGGACATCGAGAAGCTGCGCGCCGGAGGGCTGGTGCATGCCGACGTGAGCGAATACAACGTGCTGATGACCGACAAGGGCCCGTACCTCATCGACGTCGGACAGGCCGTGCTTTCCACGCATCCAAGCGCGGAGGAGTTCTACAACCGGGATTTGCTCAACCTGCGCAAGTATTTCTCGAAATGCGAAGGCTTCAAGCCCGGGGATTGAGAAAACAAGGAAGAATGAGAAATAACGAAGAATACGCAAAAATTGTTAAAACAGGCCAAAATAAAAAATCGATGAAACCAAAAAATGAAATAAAAAATCGATAAAAACGACAAAACAATCATCTTAAACGTCAAAGCGGCTGTCCTTGGCTCTTATCGCTTTTTAGCAGCCGCAGCAAGGCTTCTTTCCCGGACCCATGCACACACCTCCATAAAACAAAAGAGGACGCTCGCTCCGTCCCTCTTTAGCATCGGGTTTAAGCCCTCGTACTTATAAATAGGGATGTTCGGGTTTCCAGCCTGTTATCACAAAAACAACGTAAGGCTCCATGTCCGCGCATGCCCGTTTATGCCCGTCGGCTCGGCCATACTCCCTTACGCATGTTCATGCTCTTTTTTCTCATCCGGCAAAGCGGGTGCCGCCGCGCTTTTTGGCTCATTCGTCCGGCGCTGGTGACGCTCAAGGAATCCGACCACCTGCAAAAGGACGGTCAGCAGGCCCAGAAGCAGAAGCAGCAGGGCCACGACGTGGATGTTCTTGGGGATTCCGTGCAGGTTCGGGATGCCCTGCCCATTGCCGATGAAATGCGCCAGCGAGAGGACGAACGCGAGGTAATTGAAGTACTGCATCCGCTTCCAGTTCTTCGCTCCGAGCTTGTGGGTGGCCCAGTCGCTTGACGTGAGCGTCAGCGCCAGCAGGACGAGCAACGCCGCCGCCCCGGCCATGAGGGAGAAGTCGCCGAACAGGATCCCGACGTTGAAACCGTACAGCAGCCCGATCGCCAAAAACGCGTGGAGCAACGAGAACACGAAGGCGGCCAATCCGACGGCCCTTCGAGGCCCGATGAGGGAGAGGCCGGCCTTGGGCCAGAGAACGGCCACGGGTCCGATGATGAGCGAAACGCAGAGAATGAAAAACGCCGAAAGCGCGAGCGCGTCCACAAAACCGGTGGCCGGGGGAACCATGAATCCGGCCGATGGGATGAACACCGGCCAGAACGCCTCGTAGGCGAAGATGATGGCCACCCCGGCCAAGATAAGCAGGAAAAGAAAACTGGGTTTGTCCATACTCACATATGGGCTTGGTCAAATTTATATTGCTTTTAGGCTGTTTTTCCAGCCCGCCACGCCAGCCCCGAGCGGACATGTCCGATAAACCGGATGCGGGCCGCATAGGGGACCAGGAAAGCCAGCAGGAGCGGCCAGAACAGCGACGCGGCCCACGAATAGGCTTGCACCAGCCCGAGTTTTTCGGTCGGTATCCACGGGTGCGTGGATGCTTGAGCGAGGCCGTAATCCGCGAACGTGTTGAGGCCCAGCCACAGTACGGCGGCCAGCACCATCCACCGGGTCGCCTGATTGGGAAGCACGAGGAATGCGGCCAGCACCATCCAAGCATGCCCGACGAGCATCACGACGCTCACGAGGCTCTCGGTTGTTCCAAGGAAA
>JAHFEC010000071.1 GCA_023248665.1 Microcaldota archaeon
GACCATGCCGTGCGCCTCCCGGAACGGAACGCCGGCCAGGGCAAGCGCGTCGGCCGCTTGGGTGGCCTGCGCATAACCCGAATCCAACTCGGCGCGCATGGCTTTGGCGTCGAACTTGAGCTGGGGCACGAGGAGGGAGAAGATGTGCACCGAGGCGGACGAGACGCCAAATCCATCCATGAGGGCCGCTTTGGTCTCCTGCAAATCGGAATGGTAGCCAGACATGAGGCCTTTCTTGACGATGAGCACCTTCATGAGGTCCGCATACACGCCGGCCGTGCGGCCCCGGACGTTCTCGAGCATGTCGGGATTTCGCTTGTTGGGCATCATCGAGGAGCCGGTGCAGAACGAGTCGGGGATGCGGATGAGGCCTTTCTGCGAAAGCCAGATGAGCTCCTCGCTTAAGGAGGAGAGGCGCATCATCAGGAGCGAGAGCGCGCACAGGCACTCGGCCTCGCACTCGCCCCGCGAGCTGATGGCGTCCAACGCATTGGACTGCACGCTATCGAACGCGAGGAGCTTGGCCGTGTAAGAGCGATCGATGGGCCAGTCGCTGCCGGCAACCGCGCCCGCGCCCAATGGATTCTGGTTGACGCGCGCGTAGGCGTCCATGAGGCGCCCGATGTCCCGGCCCAAGCCTTGGATGTAGGCGTCGGCCCAGAACGAGACGGTGATGGGCTGGGCCACCCGCGTGTGGGTGTAGGCCGCCATCGGGCCGTCGTTCTTGGCAAGCGAGGCAAAGGATTCTTGGAGGGCCATGATGGCTTCGCTGATGGAAAGGATCTGGTCCCGCATGCAGAGCCGGGTGTCCAGCAGCACTTGGTCGTTGCGCGAGCGGGCGGTGTGCATCTTCTTGCCGTGGGCCGTGAGCTTGCTCACCGCCGCCTCGACGTTGGTGTGCACGTCCTCCAGTTTCACGTCGAGCGTAAACGAGCCGGACGAGTGCTGTTGGAGGATTGTTTTGAGTGCGCAATGAATGGCCGATGCTTCCTCGCTGTTGATGATCTTCTGCTTGGCGAGCATTTTGACATGGGCCATCGATCCGAGGATGTCGTAGCGCGCCAGCTGCGCATCAAGCAGGATGTTCTCGCCCGAATTGAAGGCGATGACATCGTCCGTGGCGCCCGCGAAGGCGCCTTGCCAGAGTTTTTGAGCCATAAATGCCACCTAAATTGCATGTACATGGGCATGGTTTATATCTTTGGCCTTAGGCCTGCACGAGCGGCATGGTGGAGCAGCGCGGGCCGCCCTCGGCCTTGATGATTTCTCCCATGTCCACAGTCACCACCTTAAGACCCCATTCCTCGAAGGCAGAGATGACCTTCTTTGCATGCTGACTCACCAGCCGCGTGTGGGTGTCCACGCAGGGGGCATTGAGGCCCAAGAGCGGCACTTCGGATGGGTGGACTTTCTGGATGCGGCCATAGAGGCGTTCCACGAAAGAGAGCTCGGCCGGCTTGATGAAGGCCGGCTCGTGGATGAGCGCGCGGCTGGGCGCGCCATTGGCCGGGATGATGGGCAGGAACACGCAGTCCAGATGCAGCACGCCCGGCTTGAGATGCAGGCCCACCACCTGCTTGGAGGAGCCCAGCACGGCCTGCAACCAGCCCAGAGCCGCCTCGTTGGTGCGATCCCCGATCCCCACAAAGACTTGCTCGTCGTCCACCACCACATTTCCGCCCTCGATGATGACGTCGGGCGGCGTCTTGAGGCCTCCGAATACTGTGTGCTCCTCCGCCAGCCGGGGGCTTGCCTTGTCGTTGATGAACGGGGTGAAATTGGCTTGGATGAGCTGGCCGCCCACCACGAAGGCGATGTCGCGCGTGTACACGCCTTCGAGGCGCTCGGGGGAGGGCGGAAGGGCGAGCACCTCGATGCCCATCTCGAGCATCCTCTCGATAAAGAAACCGTGCTGGAGCACAGCCTTGTGGCGGTCGGGCAGATTCTTGTTATTGGCCTTCTCCAATTCGTTGATAGGGCATTCGGTGTCCCAGTCCAGGTAGGTGGGCAGGGAAACGACGACCGTGGAAATGGGCTGGCGCTCACTCCGGACGTTGCACGCGCAGAGGCGGGCGTCCAGCTTTTCCACCACCGTAAAATTGGAGTATTTGGCCTTGAGGCTAAAGAAGAGCGCGATGCCTTCCTGCACGGCTTTTGGGTCCACGGGCCGTAAACCGGACCGGGAGGCGCGGGTATGGGTCAGGGTAAGGGTGGATGACATATGAGTTCTTCTCCCGTCCGGCCCTTATTTAAGTTGCATTATAAAAGAAACAGAAAATATATTATTGTTTCATATAAGACAAGAGTCATGCCTGCGATCGGGGCGGGGCGCGGGCCGGGGGCTCGTGATCGCCCAAACCCGTGGCCGCAGCCATGCTCAGGAGGATGATGGCCCCGCCCGCCCATTGCGCCGGGGAGAGGATCACGCCGAAGAACAGCACGCCGAAGATGGCCGCGAAGACCGGCTCGGAGAGCATGATGAGCGCGGCCTGCTCGGCGGCCAGATGCTTCTGGGCCGTGATCTGCGCCCAATAGGCGAACGCCGAGCAGAACACGCCCAGATAAGCGAGCGCCAGGAACGGCAGGGCGGGCCATACGGAGGGGATGGAACCGGACAGGGCCGTTGCCGCCACGCCCAGCACGGCGCAAGTGGCCAACTGCACGAAGGTCAGGCGCACGGCATCCAGCTCGGTGGCGCGTGAGACCACCATGATGTGCACCGCCCATAGGAGCGCGCATGCCAGCACGAGCCCTTCGCCCATGCTCACCGGGAAGGTGGCGCCCGAGAGCAGCCAAAGGCCGGACAGGGCAACGAGGGCGTATAAAAGAGTCCGGCGGTCCGGCCATCGGACGCGCACAAGGCTTGCGATGAGCGGGACGAAAAGGATGTACAGGCCCGTGATGAAGGCGGTGGAGCTGGGGTCCACGGTCTGCTGGCCCAGCGTCTGGGAGCCGATGGCGGCGAAGAGGATGACCCCCAGGACCACGCCGAACTTGAGCTCGCTTGGGCTGAACCGGAGCTTTCGGTCGTGGGCCAGCCAGGCCCCCAAGAGGAAGACGGCGATGACGAAGCGCACGGCCAGGATGGCAGAGGGGCTGAAAAAGCGCAAGGCGTAATCCACGACCGGAAAGGAAAGGCCCCACGTGGCCGAGGCTAGGATGAGGAGCAGGAGAGATCGTCGGTTTTCCATCTAATCCTTACCTTGCGCCGCGGGTGCGCGGCAGATGAAAAAAGAAAAAAGAATATTTAATCCTTGCCCGGCCCGGGCGCTTCAGTTCTTGCCCGTCTTCTTCTTGATCGCCGTGTCGGCCATGAGGCGGATGGCGTTGATCTTGATGAAGCCGATGGAATCCATCTGGTTGAACCCGCCTTCCACATCCATGGAGGCCAGCTCCTGATTGTAGAGCGAGGACGGCGAGTAGCGGCCCGTGACGATGACGTTTCCCTTGTAGAGCTGCAGGCGCACCCAGCCGTCGATGAGCTCCTGGCTCTTGTCGATGGCCGCGTGGATGAACTCCATCTCGGGCGAGAACCAGAAGCCGTTGTAGCACAGGTCGGAGAAGCGGATGGCGAAGGTGTCGCGCAGGCGCATCACCTCGCGGTCCATGGCCACGCCCTCGATGTCGAGGTGGGCCGCACGCAGGATGGTCGCGCCCGGCGTCTCATACACGCCCCGGGACTTGATCCCGACGAAGCGGTTCTCAACGATGTCGATGCGCCCGATGCCGTTCTTGGCGCCCAGATCGTTGAGATACATGAACAGCTCAAGCGGCTCGGTCTTGGTGGTGTTGTCGTCCTTGTTGGTGACCTTGACCGGGAGGCCGTCCTTGAATAGGATCTCGATCGTGGTGGTCTTGTCCGGCGCCTTCTGGGGCGAGACGGTCCACTCGAAGAGGTCCTCGGGCGGCGCCTGGGCCGGGTCCTCGAGCACGCCCGACTCGTAGGAGATGTGCATGAGATTCGGGTCGGTGGAATAAGGCTTGGCGATGGAGGCCTTGATGGGGATGTTGTGCTTCTGCGCGTAGGCGATCATGTCCTGGCGGCCCTTGAACTGGGCGAGGAATTTGGCGTCCTTCCAGGGCGAGATGACCTTGATCTTGGGGTTCATGGCGTAGTAGGTCAGCTCGAAGCGCACCTGGTCGTTGCCCTTGCCGGTGGCCCCGTGGGAGACGTATCCGGCGTTCTCCTTGGCCGCGATTTCCATGTGGCGCTTGGCGATGAGCGGGCGCGCGAGGCTGGTGCCCAGGAGGTAGCGGCCCTCATAGAGCGCGTTGGCCTGGATCGCCTTGAAGATGTAGCCGGTGACGAACTCCTTCTTGAGGTCTTCGACATAGACCTTGGAGGCGCCGCAGTCAAGCGCCTTCTTCTTGACGGCCTCGAAATCCTCTTTCTGGCCGACGTCGGCCACGTAGGCCACGACGTCGTAGCCCTCGTCGATGAGCCACTTGAGGATGATGGAGGTATCGAGGCCTCCCGAATAGGCTAGGACGACTTTAGGCTTGGACATAATGCACACCTCATATCAGATTGGCTAGATGAATAAGAGAGATTGGATGAAATTTCCCTCTTAAATATGGTGTTTCATATAATACAGGATAGAACACTAGTTCCTCATCGCAGACTTGAGTTTGGCGATGAGGTCCTTGTTCCCGAGGTAGAGCGGCGAGCGGGCGTCCGCGCTGTCGGCCTTGCTGTCCAAGATGGAACCGCCGGATGCGCGGCCATCCCAGCTCGCGCCGCCCGCCTCCTCGCAAAGATAGGCTAAGGGGATGCACTCGTAATAGAGGCGGAATTTGCCGTCCGGGTTTTTGGAGGTGGAAGGATAGGCAAAAAAGCCGCCCTTGTGCAGGACTTGCGAGAAATCGGCCACGAACGAGCCGCAGTAGCGCGCCTTGAGCTTCTCTTTTTTGAAAAGGTCTTTTGCGAATGAACGCAAGCGCGAATCCCAGGCGAGCGGGTCCGAACCGATGCCGAACACTTCCGCTTTTTTCGGCAGCTCGATGTTCTCGTTGAGCAGAAGGAATTCGGCCGAGCCGTCGGCGTGGTAATGCTTGACGAATTCGTGCACCCCAAGGCCGGCCGAATAGACCAGCGTGTTGACGGGGCCGTACAATTTGTAAACGGCGGCCGCAAGCTTGCGCCCCTTTTGCGGCAAGTCGTCGCGGTAGATGCCCATGATGATGCCGAACGGGTTGTTGGTGACGATGTTGGAGGAGCCGTCGAGAGGGTCGAGGGTGACCACGAAGGGGGCGGAATCGTTATAGTAGATGGGCTGGCCCAGCTCTTCGGAATGGATGGTGCGCACGAGGCCGGTCTTGATGAGCGAATCACACAGATGACCGTTGGCCCATACGTCGAGCTTGGCCGTGGCCTCGCCATACTTGTTCCTGTCGCCGGACGCGCCGCGCAGGTATTTGGGGAACTGGGTCTGCATGTCCATGGAGATTTGGGCAAAGGAGGAGATGAGTCGGGCTAAGTCTGGGGGGAGGGATTTGAGGTGGGAATCTAAGGTGGGCAGCTTGGAGACGTCGAGGGGGGCGGAGGGCTTCGGACTCAACATGAACACCTTGTGCCTATTCGTTTCCGAACACGGCCTTTTTGAGCCGCTCGGCGATCTGAAGGGGATGGGCGGACTGCCAGACGTTGCGCCCGACCGCGAAGCCGGACGCGCCGGCGGCCATCACCTCGTGCGCCTTGGCGATGAATTCGTCATCTGATAATTTGGAGCCGCCGGCCGAGATGACCTTGCATTTCTGGGCCGCCTGCACAACACTCTTGAACGAGTCGGTGGAGCCGGTGAAATTGACCTTCACCACGTCGGCACCCAGTTCGAGCGCGCAACGCGCCGCGTAGGCGACGACGGCCGGGTCTTTCTCGTCCGGGACGTATCTTCCTCTTGGATAGGCCCAGACGATGGAGGGCATTCCGTATTCCTCGCACTCGGCGCGGATGGCCCCGAACTCCTTGAACATCTTCGCCTCGCTGGGCGAGCCGACGTAGAGGGTGTAGCCGATGGCGTCGGCGCCCAAGGCGACCGCCTCCTTGACGGTGGCCACGGGCGAGGAATAGACGTCGTCCTTGGGCACGAGGCTGGTGCGCCCGTTGAGCTTGAGGATGATGGGCACCTTGCCGGCGTAGGAGGAGAGGTAATGGTAGGCCATGCCCTTTTGGATGGCAAAACCGCTGAAGCCGCCCTTCGTGGCGATGTCGAAGACGTAATCGGGGTTGATGTTGACGGAATTGAAATCCTTGGGGCCGTGCTCCAGGCCCTGGTCCATGGCCAGAAGGAGAAGCCGGTTGTTCTTGACGATGCGCGAGAGGCGCGTCTTCTTGCCGATGCCCA
>JAHFEC010000072.1:0-1590 GCA_023248665.1 Microcaldota archaeon
AAAACCGATAAAATATCGCCGAGTTTTATTCGCGCTCGACGTTTTCGTTGTCCGCGACCTCTATTTTTACGGGTCCTATCTTCCCAGCTTGAGCCTCTCCCCGACCCCCCTCGCTGCCTCCCCGACTTCCTTGGCGGCCCGGATGCCCCGTCCCGCCCCGGTCTGGGCCAGATGGATGCTCAGTTCGCTGATGTCCATCAGGTGCCGGCCCATCCGCTTGCTCGGCTGCACGGCCAGCACCTCCCAGAGGAATTTGTTCCCGTCCATCCCGCCCTCGAACGTGTGGGCCGAGAAGCGCGGCAAAAAGTACGCGCTGGCCGCATACCTTCCCATCGAGCTGATGAAGAACACGGCCAGGAACGGGGTGAGGCCCATCATGCCGGCGCCCGGCCATATGGCCAGCACGCCCAAGCCCATGAACATGCCGACCATGGTGCCCGTGCCCTTGGCGAAGTTATATGCCGCCGACTGCGCGGTGCGCATCATGGCGTCCGGGGTCGAGATGGTGTAGTTGAACGCGGCCAGCTCGAACCCCGACCAGGCGAGGCCCGAGAACACCTGCGCGAAGAAGAGCCACCCGAAGGAATGGTCGAACACCCACAGGAGCGAGACGGCCGGGATGAGGAAGCCCGTGCCGAACAGCACGGCCCGGTTCCCGAAGCGGTCGATCGCCCGCCCCCAGTAGTTGAAGAAAAAGAACTTGGACAGCGTGGAGACGACGCACAAGAGCGACCAGGAGGTGTAGTCCATCTTGAGAGCGGTGAGCATGTAGATGTCGAAGAACGGGGACGCGATGTAAGTGGCGGTCATGAGCGCGCCCACATACAGCGTGAACCTGCGGTTCTCGGCCATCCCCGGCGCCGAGAGGTACGTGCCCCAGTCCGGCGGCCGGGTGATCGGCAGGGCGCACGCATAGCCCGTCCGCCCCGCCTCATTTTTTCGGTCGGCCATCCGCGACAGGTAGAATGCGGAGATGGCCCGCATGGCGAACGCGAAGACGAAGATCAGCGCGAACCCCTGGGCCGGGAGCAGGCCCATATGATCCAACGCCAGTCCCGCCCCCAGAGTGGCGATGAGCTGCACCAGCACGTTGACGCGCGAGCGCGTGGCGAAATACGCGCCGCGCTCGGAGGGCGCCACCAGCTCCGCCATCCACGCGCTCCAGCCGGGGTTGATCACCTGCCCGAAGATCTGGTAGACACAGAACAGGCCGAGCACCCACGGCAGGGCCGGGGGGAAGGAAAACCATGCGATGAGCGCCACCGGAATCCACACCAGCGCCTGCAAGAATGCTCCGGCGGCCAGGGTCCAATTCCGGCTCTTTATCCGGCCGGCCAGGGGCAGGGCCGCCAGTTGCGCGAGCGCCCCCAAGAACTGCGGCACGGTCTGCACGATCCCGGAAAAGCCCGCATCCGCGCCGAGGCTGATGGCAAAGGGATTGACGTAAGTCTCGCCCGAGCCGACCATGAGGGCCCACGCGGCGCCGTCCTTTATGGAGGCGGCCTTCGAGCTCTCCCGCTCGTGCAAAGTGTATCCGTTATCGTCGCGCTCATCCGGCATGTTCTCGCCTTTCTCTGCGGCGCGGGTGCG
>JAHFEC010000072.1:1600-6330 GCA_023248665.1 Microcaldota archaeon
GCCTGCTCGCGGGCCGCCGGCTCGTTTCCCGCCCCTTTTCGCGCCGCCTGAATCAGAATTCGATCCGCTCGCACTTCATGTAATCCTGCAGCGCTTTCGGGATCGCGATCCCGTTCTCATCCTGACAGTTCTCCAGGATGGCCACGAGCGTGCGCCCGACCGCGAGGCCCGAGCCGTTGAGCGTGTGCACAAATTCATTCCTGTTCTCGCGCCGCATCTTGATGTCAGCGCGCCGGGCCTGGAAGTCGGCGCAATCCGAGCATGAGGAGATTTCCCGGTACGCGTCCTGCGAGGGCAGCCACACCTCGATGTCGTACGTCTTGGCCGACGCGAATCCCATGTCGCCGGTGCAGAGCAGGACGGTGCGGTACGGCAGTCCCAGTTTTTTGAGCACGTCCTCGGCGTCGGCCACCAGCCCCTCCAGCTCAATAAACGATTTTTCCGGGGCCGCGAACTTGACCAGCTCCACCTTCTCGAACTGGTGCTGGCGGATCAGGCCCTTGATGTCCTTCTGGTAGTTGCCCGCCTCCTTGCGGAAGCACGGGCTGAGCGCGCAGTACCGGAGCGGCAGGCATTTCTCGTCCAGCACCTCGCCGGCGTGCAGGTTCACGAGCGGCACCTCGCTGGTGGGGATCATCCACAGATCGCTTTCTTCCTCGTGGTAGGCTTCCGCCGCGAATTTGGGCAATTGGCCCGCCCCGCTCATCGCCGCCGTTCCCACGAGAAGCGGCACCGACACCTCGGTGTATCCGTGCGAGGCGGCGTTGTCGAGCATGAACTGGCCGATGGCCCGCTGCAATCGGGCCACGTCTCCGTACAATACCGTGAAGCGCGAGCCCGAGAGTTTGACGCCCCTCTCGAAATCGATGAGCTTGCCCAAGATCTCGTAGTGCGGCCTCACCTGCTCGCGGGTCTTGTCCGGCTTGCCCCACCGGCGCACTTCCACATTGTCCTTCTCGTCCTTTCCGGCCGGCACGCTCTCATGCGGCATGTTGGGCACGGTGAGAAGGACGGCTTTCATCTTCTCCTCGAACACGTCAAGCTCGGCATCATGCATCTTGATCTTCGCGCTCAGCGCCCCGGTCCTGGCGATGATCTCGCGCACGTCCTGTCCCGCCTTCTTGGCGGCCGAGATGCTCTCCGAGAGCCTGTTGCGCTCGCTCTTGAGCCCGTCCGCCTCGCCTTTGAGCGCGCGCCACTCGGCATCCAGTTGCACGATCTCCTCGATGGGGGCGATGGGGGCATTTCGCTTGCGCAGCGCCTCCTTGAACGAGCCGGCATCGGCGCGAATCGCTTTCAAATCCAGCATAATTCATCCCTTCGGGGCGCGGGGATATCTTCCCTCTCTCCCTTCCGCACCCATCCCTTCTCAGTCATCCCATTTTATCTGCTTAGCATCTGTCTCAATTGGGCTATTAAATCCTCCCCTATCCTCTCCTGCGCCTCGTACGTGCCCGCGCCGATGTGCGGCGTCAAGATGACGTTGTCAAGCGTAAGCAGGGGCCCCTCATAGGGCTCTTTGGAATACACGTCCAGCGCCGCGCCCGCCAGCTCCCCGTTTTTGAGCGCGTCATAGAGCGCCGCCTCGTCCATCATCGTCCCCCGCGCGGTGTTGATGAGATACGCGCCCTTTTTCATCCGGCCGATCCGCTCCCGGTCCATGAGCGGCGGCCCGCCGTTCTTGGCGGCGGCGTGCAGGCTGACGATGTCCGAATTGGCCAGCAGCTGGTCGAGGTCCTTGTAATGGCCGTACGGCCCGGCGACCATCTTGGGGTCGTTATAGATGACATGCAGGCCCAGCGCCGACGCCTTCTCGGCCACCATCCGGCCGATGCGCCCGAATCCCACGAGCCCCAGCGTTTTGCCGGCCGCCTCGTGCCCGGTGCAGTTCTTCTTGTCCCATTCGCCGCCCTTCATCTTCGCGTGCGCCCGCCCCACGTTCCGCAAGAGGCAGATGAGCAAACCGACGGTCAATTCCGCCACCGCGGCGGTGCTGGCGCCCGGCGTGTTGATGACCCGGATGCCCCGCCCCTCGCAGGCCATCCGATCCACGTTGTCCAGGCCCACGCCCGCGCGCGCCACGATCTTTAAGCGGGGCGCGCCCGCAATCAGTTCAGCCGTCACTTTCGTGGCCGAGCGCACGATGAGCACGTCCGCCTCTTTGAGCGCCGCCTTCAAATCATCGGGCTGCGCCTGCACGTTCCCGAGGCTTTCGAGTTTTTCCACCACGTCCTTTTCCATCGCGTCGGCGATAACAATTTTTGGATTAGGCATAAGCAAACACCGTTTTCTATTGACAGGTTAAGACATATATTGGTTTTGGCCATTTGGGTTCAAAAGTAGCTCCTATGAAAAACCGCCTGTGAGCATTACATAGCACACCTCATTTTTATCCCTTCGCATCGCATTTTCAATTTGTGGAGACGCTCCGGACCCGCTCCTATTCGCGCTCTACGGCGCATGACGTTGAGTCGTTTTTGGAGGGGGCGTCCAGTCTAAACAACGGCCTCGGGGGCCATAGCTACTTCGGACTGTCCCTGTCTCCACATTTTCACCTCAGCCTGCCCTCTTGTGACAGAGGATCGACTCATCAAAGGGTTTCCCCCTCTGAAGCATGAACCACATGATGCGCAGCATCTTGTGGGCCACTGCCGTAATGGCCTTGCTTTTCCCCTTCTTTTTCTCCAAGCGTCGGCAGAACCTCCTGAATCTGGGATTCCATCTTGCGGCAGAGTGGGCGTCCTTAATCAAAATAGCCTTCAGCGCTTTGTTGCCGCTCTTGACGCTCCCTTTATAGTCCACTGAACCGGATTGTCTTACGATGGGTACCAATCCGGCATAGCTGCATAGCTGCTCCGGAGTTTTGAACCGTTTGATATCTCCAATCTCGGCCATAATAGTCAGGGCCGAGAGCGGAGCGACTCCGGGCATGGTGTCCAGCAGAGTCATCTCGTCTGATTCGCAAGCCTGCTCCAGAATGGTCTTCTCCAGAATGGATATCTCATCCTCAAACGCACCGGCCAGTTTCTTGAGTTGCAAGAGGTAGCCCTTCCGCGTCGGCGAAAGACCGCAGCCGTCAAGCCATTCTTTGGAGGTTTTCCCAAAGATATCGGCGTAAGGACAGCTTATGCCCTCGGAAGTCAGGAGAGCGTGCATCTGGTTCTTTAGACGGGTAGTCTGCTGCACCAGTCCGTCCCGCTGCCGGGTCAGCTCCCGACGTTCCATAATTTTTTGCGGCGGGACATAACAGGTAGGCAACAGGTTGGTCCTCAGAAGGTCGGCCAGCACATCTGCGTCGTTGCGGTCAGTCTTCTTTTCGGATTTGGTAATCAGGCCGATTCTGGAAGGGTTGGCCATCTTTATTTTGATTCCGGCCTTGTCCAGTTGGCGATAGACATACTGGCCGGTGGTGGAACTCTCCACCATCGCCTGGCAGTCCTTCAAGTCAGATGCCAGTTTCTCCAGCCCTTTCTGATTACAGGGATAGGTTCCCTCGTCCAGCTTCTTTCCGTCCTTATCCTTGAAGACCGCCACGACGGACTCCTTGGATGCGTCCAGACCAACATATTGCATTCAAACCACCTCGCATTCCTTTTAACGAGGCGGTTTTTCATAACGTCTAAAGCTAAAGGCAATTAAGCCACCGATTTCACTCTTTGCTTGTGTGGGCAACGAGGAAACCGAATGGCGACCATATGCAGGAACTGCAAGGCAAATAAAACCGTGCGGTGCGGCATCCGCCGCACAAAGGAGAGGGGGCAGGTGCAGCGCTTCCGCTGCAATGCATGCCACAAGACCTTCTCCGAAGACAAAGGCTTCCTTGGCCGCCATAAATCAGAGGAAACTATCTTCCAAACCATTGAATTTTACAACAAAGGCTTGAGCTTCCGCCAATTGGCGGAATCCTTCCAAATCTCAAAAAATACAGCGTTGGAATGGATATTCCATTTTGCCAGGCTGGTTCTCCGCCATCTCTGGCAGCTCAAACCAAAATACGCCCGGCATCTGCATTTGGACGAACTATTTCTCAAGATGAATGGGACTTTCCATTATCTCTGGTCTTCAATGGACAGAGAGACGAAATGGGCAACCAACCACTTCTCCCAGAGAAGAACCAGGCAAGAGGCGCAGAGCCCGATTCAGAAATCCCCACAGGTGTTGGTGGATGCAACTACTGACGGGGCGTTCGGCTACATCTCCCCATTCAATGCCGAATACGGCCCTGCATGGGTGCACGAGCATTACCATCGGGCAGAATATTTTGAGGACAAGAAGCACAACAATCCAATTGAGAGGCTGAATAACACTTGGAGGCGGCACCTTCATCCTAGAAAAGGATTTGATGGCCTTGCTTCTGGGATTTTGCAGATCGGGTTGCTGACAATATATTACAACTTCATCAGACGGCACATGACGCTTGGCCGGACGCCGGCGGAGGCGGCCGGAGTGTGGTCATGGCCGCCAAAAATGAGCGAGAGGCAGAAATGGCAACGGTTAATCGAGAAGGTGGTTAGCTTACTTATCAACCGTATTTTGGGACAAAGCCGGCTGTTCGGGGCGCCCATCAGGGCGGCGCCCGGGGCCGGGTTCTTACCATGTCCGCCAGCCCCGCATCGATTCCGCAGATGGGGCGGCCCGCGTCGGCCTGGGCCTTGGAGATGTCCAAGCGCACGCGGGGCCGCAGGGCCGGGAGCTTGAGTTCGGATGAGGGGAAGGAGGAGACACGCGAG
>JAHFEC010000073.1 GCA_023248665.1 Microcaldota archaeon
CCAATAGCTACGACCTCCAATACGGCCAATACGGGGGCGTCAGCATCCGCATATCGAAGACCAACCCCCTCACGGGCGTCAACCGTCATTCGGACGTGTTTTTCGGCGCCGACCTCTCCAAAAGCCCGATTCTCCCCGACTGGGATATCGCCTTTTTCAAACAAGCCAATGAGCCGCTGCTCGCTTACACAAACCTGAATCTCAATTCCACCATCCCGCTGGGCTCCTATTTTGCGGTTTATCTGCAAGAGGGGACGGAGATGCAGTACGACGCCAAACAAATCGCCTCCAACAAGATTTTCTTTATCCCCCGGTTCCAGATCAATTTCGACGAAGGGGGGAAGAGCCGCCTGATACTGGGCGGCCGGACGGCATACGATCTGGGCGTGAAAGCGCCCCAGTACAGCGCAGAGGCCAACCTGTTCGTCGCAAAACCGATTTCATTCGTCGAGCTCCTCACCATCGGCGGCCAATTGGAATATATCCAGCAGAACTGGCCGAATCAGGTCACCGGCCAGGTTAAACTCGGAATCACGTTTAAGTAATGCGAGGGTGAATATAGCTTATGGCCAACCGCGCAGATTACCGGGATTTGGACTCCGGGCTTAGTCGATTTGGACTGTACTTTGCATTCACATTAGCGCTCATCGGCAGCCTGCTGTGGGCTTCCCAAACCACGCAAAATCCGTTCCCGCTCTCAATTCCCCATCCGGCCCCGGCATATTACATCGGCGCGACCCTCAACCTAAAAACCACAGCAACGCTCGCAAGCACCAGCGGCCCTATTCTGCTTCCCAAGCCAGTGAATCCGGCAGATTTGCCGGCCGAGGTGTGGGCTTGTCCGAACACCGTATTCGCCATCCAATCTCAGGACCAGTCTGACTGGAATCCGGGTGCCACTCATTCCGAATACCCGCTTCCCCCGCCGCCAGATCTGAACCACCGGCTCTGTCCGCGCGTGCTATACAACCTGGGCGGGACGTGCTTTGATCCCAATCCTTGGCCTTCGCCCACCGCCCGCGCGCCGGTTTCCTGGAAAGACCAGGCCAGCGCGAACCAGATTTTCTCCCCGTATTTGTACGTTCTGGCACAAGGCCTTGGCAGCGCGATCTATCCTTTGGCATCAGTCAATGCGAATGCCAATGCGGATTATATCATAGATAACTTAGGGACCACGTATCCCAGCCAGAAGGCCGAGAGCGGCATCAATGCCTTTGGCCAAGCATCCGCTTCTCTTGACGGCAACCTGCTCTCGTCCCAGTCGCTGGACAGCGGCCTGACCAAGAGCTGGTCGGTTACGCCGGCATCGGTCGGAGCGCACACCGTTTCGGTCAGGACCCAGGCCGGAACGCTGACCGGCGTGGTGCATCTGCTGCCGGACATGAGCGATGCGACCAAGAACATCAAGAATTTGTATCACCAGACCTCTCCGGCAACGTTCGCCTCCACGCCCATCAATTACGTCATCCATGTGGTGGACACCACGGACTGCCAAGGGGCGATCGAGGGCATCACGCCAAATCCCATCACCATCGACCCGAACGGACAGGCCGTGGTGAGCGTGACGGTGCACAACACAAGAAATGACATGCCAGTCACGCCGACGGGAGTGTCGGCCTCGAACAACTGGCAGGCCGCCCCGGCCGGAGGCAGCGACGGATTCAACCAGCCCATCCTGCCGGACCAGAACAGCATCCTTAAAGTCCGCCTCACCGCCCCGAACCCGGCGACGGGCCCGGTGGTGATCACCATCCACTTCGACGATCCGTGCGGGCCGAGAGAATGCGACGCCCGCGTCAACCTCAATGTCACGCCGCCTACACCAGCAGTCAACTGCTCGGCCGGAAACTGGGCATCCGGGATGGTGTGCCGGGACGACTGCAACCTCACGCGCCCAACCTTCGCCTGCAATGTTAGCACCTGCACCTGCTACGACACCGCCCCGAAGAATGCCAGCTGCGCGGCGGGCAATTGGACGACAGGGATGGTGTGCCAGGACGACTGCGCCCGTCGCATCGGGCCTCAGATGTATTGCGACGCGGCCAGCTGCACATGCTACAACGGCACCCTGCCGACCGCCAATTGCTCGGCCGGAAACCGGGCGCAGAACCAGTACTGCCTCAATGATTGCTTCAGGATCGGGCCCAACATGGCCTGCAATGCCCAGACCTGCACGTGCTATGACCTCGGCAATTACTCCTGCACAATCACCACAGACAGCCAGACCACGCCCAAGAACATCGTCAAGCAGGGCGAGAATCTGCTCATGAGTGCATATTGCACCAACAACAGCCGGATCATCGCCTGTCCTCCCTTGACGTGGATTGACAGCTTCGACCGGGCGGACATCCGCGAGGCGTCGGCCGATGCGGGCCGGTGCCCGGGGTTGGCGAACCTGCTGTCCACCAGCGCCGGCCCGAGCCCGGTCCAGGCGCGCCTGTTCACATTTGATTCGGGCTCGGCCTGCGCCACGCCGGTGCCGCAGAGCGGGGATGTGCTGGTGAGGGGCTTCATCAACGGCTCGCTCATCAAATGCTCGGTGTCGGGATCGAACAACGGCCGGAACATCACTATCAAGCCGAACGCGTCAAGCTGCCCGGTGCTCTGCAATTTGGATTACAACAACAGCCTCGACGCCGGACCCCTTTATGCGCACGACATCCCCATCAAGGCGGCCTGCGAGGACATGATTTCGCAGACAAACTACTGCCCCCGCTTGAGCTGGAGTTCGGATGCCGGCGACATGATACCGGCCAGCACGGCGCCCGGCAGCTCCCCGCGCTATTCCACATTGAGAGCCGCCAACATGGCCGGCACTTATGTGCGGGCCACTTATACCGACCTGTTCGGGAATACGTGCGGGTGCAATTTGACGCTCAATGCATCAAAGCCAAACCTCAAGTGCCGCATCGACACGCCCGGCGAGGCCCCGAAGCTGGGCGACAGCGTCACCGTACAGGTGCACACCTACAATGACGGGCGGGGGGATGCGAACTTCAGCACGTATACGGAGTTCAATGCGTCGGACAGCCGCTATGCGGCGGCCAACAACCCCGCGCTGGTGCCCCGGATCCTGAGAGGCGGCACCGAGCAGGTGGACACATACACGTATACGTGCACGAACTTGGGGCTGGTGCCGCTGAGCGCGAAGGCGGATTACTCCAATATGCAGCCCGAGAGCAGCGAACAGGACAACGTGTGCTTGGGCAGCATCAACTGCGGCGGCGTGCGGGTCTGCTCGGATTACATATAGGGAAAGAAAAACAAGCGAGGGAGCCCGAAAAAACGCCATAAAAGATGCGCGAAAAAATACAGGGCGCGGGCGGCCGCGCCCGGACCCGAACCGATTTTGTCCTGTGTTTTTTCCTTCTTCGCTTCCCTTCCTGATTCGGGGCCCTCATTCTGGGTTTTTTGCCATTTTTGGCGACACGAACTATTTTTAAGCGCGGATGAGTGGGAAATGGCATGAAGCTCCCCGCGCTCCCGTTCTCCAAACCGGCCGGCGCCCGGAATGCGTCCGGGGCCTTGCTGTCCGGAGAGGAGGACGAGCTTTCCGCCCTGCGCAAGAAGAACACGGAGTTGCAGCTGCAGCTGGAGCTGCACCATCTGGTCATCGAGCGGTACCGCAAATTCATCGAGGATGGCGAATCCAAGTCCATCGCCGAGCTGCGCTCGCTGGTGCGGCCGGCGGATTCGGCCATCGTGGAGATGAAGATCCTCATCTCCGACCAGTTCCGCCCGTACGTGTACGAGCAGAATTTCCTGCACGCCGTCCAGAAGGCGCTGGACACGATCTTCGCCTACCGGAAAGTGAGCATGCCGGTGAGCTTCTGGACGTCGTTTGGCGACATCACGAGGCTGCACGCCGGCGAGGACATCGACAAGGCGCTGCTCTTGTGCTCCCTTTTGCGCGCGCTCGGCTCGGACAGCGCGCACGTGCTTATCGGCAAGGAGAAGAACGCATGGGTGGCGTTCGACTTCGGGGAAAAGCACTACGTAGTCGACATCGCGAACCGCACCATGAGCGCTTACCCCCTCGGCGACGACGCCATCCGCGCCTTCATGCATGCGGTGCAGTATTCGTTCAATGACAAGGAATACCAGGATTTCTCGGAGCCGTGATCCATATGGCAAGCGACCATCAAGACCGGGCGGACGATGAGCGGGTTCGGCGCGAGGCTCCGCGCCACCTCGATGCGAAGGTCAAGCTGGTGTGGCTCCTGCCCTCGATCGCGGCGCTCGGGGCGATCTGGCTGATTGTGAATCTCGTAGTCCTGATCGCCCAGCCCGATTCGGTCGTGCTCGGGCTGCACGGCTGGGGCTTCACGGCCGCCTTCACCGTTTTCCTGTTCGGAGTGGTCGGAGGGACCATCTATTTGTACAACCATCTGGAGTACGTCTCATTCACATATGAGATGGCCGAGAAGGAGATTATCATCCGTCGGGGGGTGTTCACGCGCGAGACGACGGTGATCCCGTACGCGCGCATCCAGAACATCAACACCGAACGCTCGGTGGTCGAGCGCCTCATCGGCCTCGCGTCGCTGTTCATCGACACGGCCGGGACCAATATCAAGGGCTCGGAGGCCCACCTGCCCGGCGTGTCGCACAAGGACGACCTCATCCGCGAGCTCATGGACCATGCCGAGAAGGCCAAACGGGCGCTCGAAAAGGAGATGAACGGCAGGGAGGCGGAAAAAGACACCCGTTCGGAGAAGGCGCTGCTGGCCGATATCCTTAAAGAACTTGTCGAACTAAACCATAGTATACAACAATCCCCTAAAGGGGGGTCGGGCCGGCAATTCCCGCCCTTGCCGCACAATGAGAAGCGCCTCTGATGATGCGCGAACATAGGATGGTGAAGATATGACGGCTGTTCCGTTCCTCAACAAATACGAGCGCGCGCGCATCATCGGCGCGCGGGCCCTGCAACTGGCTTTCGGCGCCCCGCCGCTCCTCGAGGTGAAAGGGGAGAATTCGGCCATGAGCGTCGCCTTGCGCGAGCTGGAGATGGGCATCATCCCGCTCGTCGTCATGCGCTAAAGAAGAATAAATGGATGGGAAGAAAGAAAATCGTCTTTTATTTCGCGCGATGTCCATCGCCTGCGTGATTCTTTATCTTTATGCTTTTTCGGCGTAAGCGCCCTTTTTCGCGGGCGTGAAACCGTAGGACGCGAATCCCGACGAGCGGAGCGCCGCTTGGAGGCCTTTGGAACGCTTGTTTTCGCACAGGGCCAGCACCGCCCCGCCGATGCCGCCGGCGCCGGAGAGTTTCGCCCCGATGGCGCCGTTCTTGAGGCAGAGGCCGACCGCTTGGTCGATGCCGGGCGAGCTCATGCCGCATTCGAAAAGCAGGGATTGGTTCTCGTTCATGCAGGAAGCGAGCGCCGGCCCGTCTGCGCTGGCGAGCGCCCGGGCGGCGCGCGAGGCGATGGGCTCGTAGAGGGAGGTTATTTTCCCGCGCTCGCTGTCCGACAGCTCGGCCGGAAGGCGGGAAAAACCGAAATGCCGGGCAAACTTCTCCACTTGCTCGGACGTGCTCGCTTTCCTCTCGCCGGCGCGCAGACTGTCGATGAGGATGAGCGAGAAGCCGGCCGGCAGATGAAAAGGGAGCGGGCCGATCTTGGGCGGGGCGGCCGGCGAGAAATCTTTCGTGAAAGAAAAAACGCCCCCGTAGGCGGCCGCGGCCGCGTCGATGCCGGAGGGGCGGCCCCCGTGCGCGGCCGTGTCGGCCACCTGCGCGTCCTCGAAAATGGCGGAGGCATGAATGCGCTTTTGAGCGCAGGCTTTGCGCACGCCGGCCGAGAAGGCGGCCGAGAGGCTGGCCGAATTGCCCACCCCTTTGAGCGGCCAGCACGCTTCCGCCTCGGCGCGCACGCGCATGGCCCGCAGGGCCGCAAATTCAAAAAGAAGGGAAGCGTAGAGGGCGCCGAGAGGATGGGAATGCGCGGGGATTGACGACGGCTGGACACGGGCGACGGGGCCCTGCGAGCCCGGCGAGGCCGCCGGCGGCCGCGTGGTTTTGTTTTTTGAGTTTTTTCCATCCGCATTGATGCTCAGATTATTTTCGATTATCGTGGAAACATAATCCAAGCCGGCTAAAGAGGGATCCGCCGCCGTGGTCGAGATGCGAAGTTGATTGTATGGCGAGATGGCGGCCACGATGCCGCTCGCGCCATAGACCACGAAATGCTCGCCGAACAGGATGACTTTGGCCGGCGCATACGCCATGAATTCTGCCATGGGTGGGTTGGAGGCGGCGGGGTTTAA
>JAHFEC010000074.1 GCA_023248665.1 Microcaldota archaeon
GATCGGCACGCCGATCACGGGCAGGCTCGTCTGGGCCGCCACCACGCCGGGCAGGTGGGCCGCGAGGCCCGCGCCGGCGATGATGACTTCGATCCCGCGCGCCTTCGCCCCCTGCGCATAATCCGTGGTCAGTTTCGGCGCCCGGTGCGCCGAGATCACCTTGCTCTCATAAGAAATCGCGAATTTGTCCAGCGTTTCGCCGGCTTTTTTCATGACCTCCCAATCGGATTTGGAGCCCATGATGATCGCGACGCGGGGTTTTTCCATTCCATCCACCTCTTGACGGCCGTCAAGCCCGGCCCAGCTATCATGCCCGGTAGGTGTCGGTCTTGACCTCGATTCTCCTAAACTCCCCAGGCTTATAATACAATTCCCTCTCCATGTTAAACAGTTCCTCACGGGTGTCGGGCAGCTCCTTTTTTGGCACGAACTTGCGCCCGCTTATCAGGTCTGTGACAAGTCCCGTGATCAGGTATGTGCCGGCTTTCTCCCCCATCTGTTCCTGCGCATCCTTTTGCCCGAGCACAGCCTCGTACCGGTCCTGTAGCTTGTGATTGGTGGCCTCGGCGAGCAGGTAATCGAAGTGCTTGGGATGGAGCCATTCGCCCCTGCCGCCTTTTTCGCCATTGTTCAGCAGTTCCTTCACCCGCTCCTCAAGTTCCGCCGCGGCCGGCATCACAAAATAGCCGTTCCCGCCGATTTCAGCCAGCCCGCGCTCGAGGGCGTGCTTGAGCGTTTCGCGCGTGTCTGCGGCGGAGTCGCTGATGAAGGCTTTGAGCAGGTCTGCCGTCTTTTTCGTTATCATCATGTGCTCCGCTTCCAGTTCATTGATGGCATTGTCAAGCTCCCTTGCGTTGAACAGCACGCCTGTCTTCCCGTCCGAGATCCTTCGGAGCGCGGAGGCGGCATCTTTGCGAAGCTGGGGGTTCCGGCTCCCGATTACGCGGTCCAGTTGCGCGAACGCCATATGGAACTGCAGTAAGGTGTCGTTATACCCGCAGGAACCGTGGGTGCCCACCGCGCTCGCATCCGCCAAGGAAGAAACCGAATGCCGGACGATTTCCTCATCGCTGGCGGCGCTGCCGATCTCCTTGATCAGCCAGCCGACATTGTAGTGCCCTTTCCACAGCCTATCGTCCACGCAGTCCGTCTGCTTGATGCTGTGCCCGTGCACGGCGAGCTTGGGATACGCGAAGTTCTCCTCGTTCTTGAGCAGGCTCTTGATAATGAGGTCTGCTCTCGGGTCCCGGCGCTTAAGGTCGATGCCCTCGATGAGGTCCACCATGCGCATGTCATATCGCAGCGACCCGTCCGGGTTCTTGAACACGGCCCTAAACGTCTGGTCCTCGCCGTTGTACACGCCCGTCACGATCGGGATCTGCACCCGCTGCTCGCCGTTGCGGGGCTTTTTGCCGATGTGATGGTAATCATAGTATTGCAGGCCGCCGCATCCCTCAAAGACGCGCGAATCCAGTCTCTGGTCGCCCGCATAATGCGCCGAGCGCCTCACCGCTTTGACATATCTCTTCATCCGGCGGTAGGCTACTCTGGCCTGCTCGTCCAGTTGCGTGGCCTTTTTCCCGTTCGGCAGGTGCGCCTCCCAGAAAATCATCATCGCGGGGATGTTGTCCTTCGCGAGCAGGTAAGCGAACGGGACGAAATCGTCATATTGCTTGACATGGGACTTCTGGGTCGCGTTCATGTGCAAGCCGAATCCGCTGCCGAAAAGCACCTTCGCGCTTATGGTGGAGGGGCCGGCCGAGAACACGTGCGGCGCCTGTCCTGAGGACAGGTCGTTCAGCTCATCGATGGAGCATTGGGAGGCGTTCACGTTGAGGAAATTGAGTATGATCGGCTCCATCACTCCGGCACGGCAGCCCTCGTCATCCACGGCGCACGAGCGCTGGCATGTGTCCTTGCGGATGCACTGCTCGGCCAGCTCATTTTTGCAGTTGGTCTCGATGAAATTCTTGCACGCATTCATTATCTCGAGCGCCTTGGCGTGGTATCTCGTATAATCTTCCGGCAGCTTGCCGTCGGGGTAGCTTTCCGTGAATTTTTCGCCGACAAACCCATGCATGGCCTTTGCTATTTGCGGGCCGAACTTGTTTTCGGCGATTTTTCTGGCCAGTTGAACCCCGTTCGTGAGCCTCGGCATATCCTCCCTCTGCTCGTATATGCTAAGTGGTGTATCTCAAGCGCGATGGCGCCTGTCTGCCTGTGGTATATCGTATATTTTCAAATTTAAAAAGCCACCGGCTGCCACCGCCTATTTCTATGACGATGCGGTAATCAAAAATCCGCCTATCTTTTTCGGTTTTTGGCCAGGTCCATTCCCGCCCGCGCGGCCAGCCCGAGCAGCCCCGCGATGATGAGCAGGCCCAGCACCATATCGGTGGTCTTCATCGCCCCCGCGGCCAGCGCGCCCGAACCGGCGCCATCCGTCCGGCCCGATGCCGAATCATAGCCATCCACCTGCACGCGGATCGGCGGGTTGTCCAGCGCGTTCTTCAGCCCGCCCATCTGCGTTTCCATCTCGCCCGAGAGCCGGAATATGCGGTACGCCTCGCCCGCCGTCCGGTTGTTGGCCCGCGCGCCGGCCACGATATACTCTCCCTGCGACTGGTAGGTGCGCCCCCAGAGCGTCAAATACTCCTCGCCCGAGAATTGCAGGCTCAAATTCGAGAGGAAGCTGTCATTGCGCCCGAGCGCCTCGTCGGCCGACTCCTGCATGGCGCGCGCGTACGTCGTGTCGTAGAGGGAAGCGAGGTCATCGCCTTTGCCCATCGTGTCATTGGCAATCTGCAAATGCCATTGCGCCTCCGCGTCCGGCGCCTGCGAGCGGTTCATCATATCCTGCGCCTGCTTGAGGCGGACCGCCGCCTCGCCGGCGAGCGCGCTTGAGTTGAGCGGTTTTCCGCCGATCCCCCTCGCCACGTCGAGCAGGTAGCTGGCGGCCTCGCACCAGCTCTGGGCGTAATACAGCTCCCGGATGGCGAGGTATTTCTCCTCGGACGAAGAATAGGTCTGGTTGCTTCCGGCGATGTCCTTGACCTTCTGGTGGGTCCACGCCGCGCGCGCATGCGCGCCGGCCACCCATTCGAAATTGTTCTCGTTGGGCGGAACGTCCGAAAGCGAGGCGAGGCATTGGTCGATGCGCGCGAGCTCCTCGTGGCCGTCCAGCTTCTCGGGCGGCGTGGTCAGAAAGTGCGCCTCCACCTCGGAGAGGAAGGCGTTGTTCGCGCCCGTGTATGAGTATCCCATCGAAATCAGCCGGTCGTTCTGGGCGATCCCCGTGGAGAAATATCCCTGGTACGGGGCCAGCGCCCCGGTGGCCCCCGCGTCCACCTGCTCTTTGAGCTGGTTGTTGATCTTGTTCGCGACATCGGCAAAGCGCCGGTCGTCGTCGTTGAGCGTGCGCGTCTGGAGGTTGGGCGGAATCGGCATGTTCTTGGGCTGGAACGTGTAATTGAACGCCGTGCCCGCCGGCGAGGCGGCGATGGCCATCGCCTCATCGAGCGTCTGCACCTCGATAGCCGTGAAATTGTATTTCTCCGCCAATGCGCGCATCAGGATGCTTTCGTAGAGCTGCTGGCTGGGGGTCAGCAGTATCGTGCCGCCCAGCCGCGCGCTGGCCTGCGCCTTGTCGATCAGCCCCCCGACTTGACCGACCTGTCCGTTCGGTCCGATGGCGCCGGTGACGATCACGTCGTCGCGCAGGGTGGCGTTTGTCAGGGCCGCTCGCAAGGCCACGGTCATCGCCAAGCCGGCCGAGGGTCCATCCACCGACTGGGACTGGCCGCCGTCCCCGATGGTGTATTCGACGTCGCAGTCCGATCTGTTCACGTCCAGGCCCCGGAACGCCTCCCGGGCCGCCTCTTGCGCCGACATCTGGGTGCTGGCCCCCGTCAGAGGGTCCACGCCCATGTACACGGTGCCGTTCCCGGGCCGCACCGCCGCCTCGATGTAAAGCAGCCCGCCCTCCTGGCCGCTGACCACGGCCGGGACGGTGATGGTGCGGCTGGCGACGGGGCAGCCGGCTGCGAATGCGCCTGCTAAGAGCAAGAGCATGACGATAGCGAATGAAATAGCCGATGACCTGCCCACCATGCGTATCCGTTCTCGTGCGCTTTTTATGAGCCTTTGCCCCCATTACCTTTTTGCCGGCCGCGGACGGGCCCCTGCCCTCCGGCCTTTTTTGCCGGGTTTCTGTTCCTATCACCTTTTTGCCGGCCGCGGACGGGCCGAGCCTCTGGAACCCGTCCATCCGCCTCGGCACAAAAGCCGATGATGCGCCGTCGGCTCGCCAGCCGGCGAGCGCGGCCGCCGTTCCGGCTACTTCGGACCCCATTCCCTCTGCGGCGTGTTTATAAAATCTATCTCCCCAGTTATATGAGGTCGTGCAATGTGGAAGAAGTTTGTTAATTTCCTAAGAAAGCTGTTCTTCAAGAAGAAGAACGTCCGCCTCGGTTTCTACGGCAGCACCAATGTGGGCAAGACCACGCTGGCCAACCGGATCGCCATTGACCTCATCGGCGAGCCGGTGGGCACGGTCTCGCCCATCCCGCACGAGACGCGCATGGTGATGCAGAAGGAGCACGTCGAGCTGCGCACGAGCGGCTATTCGCTTATGATGAACCTCCTGGACATGCCCGGCATCGCCGTGAAGGTGGACTACCGCGACTTCATGGAATACGGGCTGGGCAAGAAGGAGGCGCAGGAGCGCTCCAAGGAGGCCACGCGCGGCATCGTCGAGGCCATCAAATGGCTCGAGAACGTGGACGCCGCGCTCGTGGTCGTGGATTCGACCGAGGATCCATACAACCAGGTCAACATCACGCTTTTGGGCAACCTCGAGGCCAAGAGCATCCCGCTCCTCATCATCGCCAACAAAATCGATCTGCCGGGCGCCAACACGCGCCGCGTGCGCGACGCCTTCCCGAACTATCCCGTCGTGGAGGTGTCGGCCGCCACCGGCGAGAACATGGAGACGCTCTACGACGAATTGGCGATCCACCTTCTATGATCCCATTTTCGGAGGTTTTACCATGGAAGTGCGCGCCAGCCATATCCTCGTCGGCCATCTCGCCGACGCGGCCGCGATGCAGAAGCGCCTGTCCGCCGGCGAGAAATTCGAGGATGTGGCCAAGCGCTTCTCCAAATGCCCCAGCGCCCAGAAAGGCGGCGACCTCGGCTTCTTTAGCAAGGGCATGATGGTCAAGGAATTCGAGGACGCGGCCTTCTTACTTCCGGTCGGAGCGGTGAGTCCGCCCATCAAGACCCAATTCGGTTTCCACCTCATCAAAGTGACCGCTCGGCGCTGATGACGAAAAGCGCTAACAAAAAAAATCGGCCCCGCACGGACAAGAACGCGCCCAATCGCTGCTCCGATCCGGCCCCGCGTCAACCACGAACCGGACCCTGCGTTGACGAAGGAATATATTTTCTTCTCTTACAATCTATCTCATGCACAAGTGCCTCAAGTGCGGCCGCACCGTCTCGGACATCACCCAGATCAAGGACGGGTGCACCTGCGGCTCCAAGGTATTCGTATTCAGCCGCTCGAGCGAGGACGACCTCCCCAAGGAGGCGCTCGTGCCCAAGGCCGCCCAAAGAAAGAGCACCCTCTCCTTTTTGCCTTCCATCTCGCAGGCCATCGACGCCCTCTCGCATGTGGCGAACCCCGGCACCCCATCCGCGCCCGCGCAAAAAGAATCCGCGCCCGCGCAAAAGTCCACCATCCCCGCTTCAAATGAAAAAATCGCTTCAGTCTCCTCGTCTGCCCTGCCGTCTTCCAGCCCCGCGCCGGTTTGCGCTCAGGAACCGGCCGCTGCGCAGAGGCCGGCGAGGGCGCAGGAGCCAATCCCTGCGGATGAATTCGGCTCGTTGAAACCTGACACGGGGCCGCTCCTTCCATCCGCGGATTCCGAGCCCGCCCAGCCCGTCCCGGCCCGCTCTACGGACTTTGAGTCCCCCGTCCAAGTCCAAGACCGCGCCTCGCTCCTGACGCCGGCGCAAGCCAAGCTCGTCGAGCCATCCGATCCGGTTCCGGCCCGCTCCTCTCCCATCACCGCCGAGCAGGCGAAGCCCACGCCCGATGTCCTTCCATCCGCCGTGGCTTCTTCGTTCATATCAGACGAGGAGGAGCCGGCCGAGCCCGGCACGGATTACAAGGAGGTCTGGCTGGCCAAGGGCGGCCGGATCGACGTGGCCGGCGCGGATCCCA
>JAHFEC010000075.1 GCA_023248665.1 Microcaldota archaeon
ATGACGGCCAGCGGCAGGCCCAGCGCCTCGGAGGAGCGCGAGAGGTCGTAGAGCACCTGGTCCTCGTGCGAGGGGGCGGCCAGCAGCCGGTCTGCCTCGTCGAGCACCACGATGGGCAGGGGCGGCGCCTCGCGCCGGCCGATCTCCTTGAGGCGCGAAACCAGCTCGTCGGCAGCGATGCCCCGGCGCGGCATCATGTCGCCCAGCGCGAGGACCAGCTCGTTGAGGATGCCGAAGCGCGTGGAGCATTCCCAGCAGTTGATGTAGATTGGCAGGACCTTGGGCGAGACTTCCTGCAGTTGCTTGAGCACCAACTTGGCCATCGTGGTCTTGCCCACGCCCGGCGGGCCGCTCATCAGCACGCTGTCCGGCGCCCGCCCGCGCATCGCGGGCTGGAGATAGGCGGCCAGTTCGCGCATCTCCCGCTCGCGGCCCGGCAGCTCGTCGGGCATGAAGCCGGCGCGCAAGGCCGATTCGTCGCGCAGCAGGCCCGGACCCTCGGCACAGAGCTCGCGGAAGATGTTGGAGGCCATGTTCTCCTATCGAAGGCTTGTTTTATTTATGTTCGCTCCGTAAGCCGTGCGGGTGGGTCTATGGTATTAATGGAATCCGCGCAAAAACTCAAGCTGGGCCAGACGGCCCCCGAATTCTCGCTCTCGGGAGTGGACGGCAAGATACATTCCCTGTCCGAATTCTCGGAGGCCAGCGCCGTAGTCGTCCTCTTCATGTGCAACCACTGCCCGTACGTGCTCGCCAAGCTCCCGGCGATAAAAAAGCTCTACGACACCTACCGTCCGCGCAACGTGGCCTTCGTGGGCATCAATTCCAACAGCAACCCGGATTATCCGGACGACGATTTTGAGCACATGAAAACATTCGTCAAGGAGCAGGGCCTCAAATTCCCCTACCTCTTCGACGACAGCCAATCCGTGGCCAAAGCATACGGCGCGGTCTGCACCCCGGATCCGTTTGTCTTTGATTCTGGCATGCGCCTGGCCTACCACGGGCGCATCGACGATGCCCTGTCACCGGAAGCCAAACCCACCACCGAGGATTTGGCATTCGCGCTGGACGACGTGCTCATGGGCAAGATCCCAAAATCCAATTTCATGCCCAGCCGCGGCTGCTCGATAAAATGGAAGGCATAGAACCGACTGGGATCGGAATCGAGGTTTAGAAAGATTAATTAATATTAATTAACCAAAATAAAAGAATGGTAAACCCATACGACCCGCAATTTCCAGCTAGCCCACATTATTTCGGCGGCCGCAAAAAGATGCTTGAATCGGCGCAGGAACGAATTGACAAAGCCTGTGTATTGCGTCAATCTGGCGGAGTGCTTGTCCATGGCTTTCGCGGAGTAGGAAAAAGCTCCCTGATTGATAAAATCGTCGATATGGCCGATTCCGCACAACCAGGCGTGACTTCAAGGGTTTTTGTGCTCAAACGGGCCCTGTCCAAGACTACTTCCGATTCTGAATTGTATCAGATGATTACGGAAAGCCTGCTGGAGGATATCGCTAAAAAACAGTCCCTAGCGGGCCATCTTGAAAAAATCAAGGAACAAGTCAAGGTCGTCGGAATCCCAGGTGTGCTCGAATTGCAGATCGACGAGTCATGGAAACAGAAAACGCCCTATTTTAGATGGCGTTCCGTCTTGGACAAGCTCAAGGGCGCGCAATTCGTTCTCGTGGCCATCGATGACGCCGACTATCTCTCCCCAGAAGCCATCCGGGAGTTAAAAACCATCGTCGAGGACAAGAAAGAGGTTCCCGTGCTTCTAGTGGTATCGGGGGGAACGGATTTCGAGGCGCGGCTGGTGAACGACTTCTCACCGATCCGGATTTTTTCCGGAGCTAGCTTCAATCTGAGCAGTTTTGTTCTTGAAGAAACTAAAGAAGTGCTCGAGAATCCTATTCGGGACCAGCCGGACGTATCATGGACCACTGGTGCAATCTATCGTCTTCAGGAAATCACCAAAGGTTATCCGTTTCTGGTCCAGTGCCTCGCCAAGGCCAGCTATCGGCAAGGCCAGCCGATTGACGAACAACGCGTGAATGCATCCATCGATGCGAGTCTGGAAAATGGGAAATCCTGGCTCGACAACAAGCTCAAACTGGCTTCAGACCAAGACCTCATCTCATTCTATAAAATAGGTCGCAGCAATCGGACCAGCTTTAGAAGCGCGGACTTGAGCAAGATGGGAGTTCCGGCCCCATATGTCGGCAGACTGGTGACGCTCAAGGTTATCAAACCAGTCAGCCGTGGGCATTACGACCTCATCGAAGCTCCGATGATTGCGTATTACCATGTGCTCAAGCGTCACCTATCCATTGGGGATTGAAAATGAACTCGACACGTGTTAAACTCACTTTCCTTGGCACCAACGGCTGGTATGCCACGCCGCTGGCCAATACGGTGTGCGCCCTTCTCGAGACGCCCTCGCGCTACATCGTGCTGGATGCGGGCGACGGCATCCACCGCCTCGATTCATGTGCCACCGACCCAAACAAGCCGGTGGACCTCTTCCTTTCCCACTTCCACCTCGACCATGTCATCGGCCTGCACATCCAGCCCAAATTCCATTTCAAGAACACCTTGCGCATCTTCGGCATGCCCGGCACGAAAAAGGTTCTGGCCACGCTGGTGGACCATCCCTTCACCGCCCCATATCGCGCGCTCGAGCCCCGCGGCCTGAAGGTGGAGGTCCACGAATTGAGGGAGGGAGACAACGAAATCGACGAATATTCGGTGCGCGCCGCCCCCCTCGTACATGCCGACCCCTGCTGGGGCTACCGGTTCGGGATTCCCCGAGCAGGCGGGGCGGGCGTCCAAGATGACGGACCCGCCCGGCCCGAGCCGTCGTCATCCGGCGAGGCTCCGGCCATCATCTCCTATTGCACCGACACGGGCCCCTGCGACAATATGGTTTCCCTTTCGCGCGGGGCGGACGCGCTCATCACCGAATGCGGCCTGCGGCCCGGCATGCCTATCTCTCCCTCGTGGCCCCATCTCAACCCGGAGACGGCCGCCGCGCTCGCGCACGCCGCCGGGTGCAAGGCGATGTATCTGACGCATTTTGCCGCCCATCTGTACGATACGATAAAGAAGCGAGAAGAGGCGGAAAGCGTGGCGAGGGAGATATTCCCCCACTCGTTCGCGGCCTATGACGAGATGCAGGTCGGTCTCTAAACCCTGTTTTTTCGATCCGCCTTTTTTCCCCTCTTTTTACGGGCTTGCGGGCCCGGCCGCATTCTCCTCTTTCTTCGGCCTTTCCAGTGCATCATCTTTCTCCCCGGGCCCCTCCTCTTTGGAAAGCTTTTGCACGGGTTTTCCTCCGGGCGGGCTCGAAAGCGCGCCGAACCCGAATCCGTTTTCTGTCTTCTCCGCGTTGCTTTTCCCGTTGCCGTTCTTGGGCTTGCCCAGGAAGGCGATGTACACGATCCCGGCGATGAGCAGCCCGCTCGAGCCGATCAACAGATATGGCGGCTGGGGGGCGTCGTCCGGCCCGTATTTGAGCGCCCGCTGGGTGATGTTCTCCGAGAGCACGGCCGCTTCCACCCACGCTTTCTGGTCCAGCAGGTCGTTGACATGCGCCAGATCGGCCTGCAGAGAGTCTGCCGTCTCCTGCGGGATTCCGGGGGTGAGCAGGGCATCCTGCACGCGCAAGTCTGCCTCGTGCTCGGCCGTGCGCGCCCCGGTCTGGAGGGCGGCATTGGCCGCATCCAGCTTGGCTTTCGCGTCGGAATAGGAAGTGTTGGCATCGTCGAATTTCTTGGCCTGCGCGTCCGCCGCCGCCCATGCCTCCGCATAGCTCTTGGCCGGCGCGCCGGCGGCCAGCGTCAGCGTGGCCGTCCTGTTCACGTCCTTCTCGAGCGTGCGCGCCGCCGTCGCGCTCAGCGGCGGCTTGACGGAATGCAACGCCGCCGCATCCGGGCTGGATACGGATGCGGCATAGCCCTCCAGCGCGTCCCGGAGGGTGGCGGCATCCGAGGCGAGCGCCTGCGCCTGTCCGCTGAGATTGTCCATCCGTTCCAGAGCCTTCTTCATGGCGTCCGTCTCGTTGCCCTCCAGCGACCGGCGCGTATCCAAGAGCGCATAAAGTCCGCCCGTCATATTGCTGTTGGCGATCGCGTCGCGCGCGTCCGAGAGGCGGGCGTCCATGTCGTCCAAGTTCTGCGTTTGAGCGGAAAGCTCGGGCCGTTTGGCATTGGCCCGCAGGCTGTCCAGCCGGCCGCCCAGCGCGCCGAACTCGTCCATCCCGTCCTGGCGCGCCTTGGCCTGCACCTGCGCCAGCGCGTCGCGCCAGTGCGTGCGCGCCGCCCCGATGTCCCCGCCGGCCGCATCCTCATGGGCTTTGGAGAGCGCCGTCTGGAGGCTTTGGACCCATCCGGAAAGATCTTTCTCCCACTTGGGCGAGCTGGAATTGGCCAGCGTGTCCATGCTCAAATTGGAGAGGTTCGCGACCATCTCATCGGCCGTCTGCTCCTCGGCCTGCCAGGCCTTGACGGCTTTTCCATTGTCTGCCGCCTGCGCATCCAGCCGGCCGCGCGCCTTTTCCAGAAGCGAATCCGCATCCGTGTAATCGCCGTTGGCGGCATACGCTTTGGATTGTGCGATGAGGTCCAGCGCCACCGCGTCATTGAGCGCGAGGGCCCGCGCCTCCAGCGTCTGGGTGCTCTGGTTGATCCACGCGCCCGCATCCTTGACGGTGTACGATATTCTCGCCGAAGCCGAATCGAAATCGTCAGCCGCGCTTATCTGGACGGTCCATATCCCCGAAGCGCCCGGGTCCGGCAGTTTCACGCGTTTGCCGTCCAGCGAGGCGATGGCGGGTGTCTGGGCCGAGGCGTCCGAATCGTCGCTCACGGCCAGCACGAGGCTGTTGCAGGGCGGCAGATTCGAGACCGTGAGCCTATACGACGTCGCCACCTCTCCGTCTCCCTTGGCCTGGGCGCTGATCTGGTCCCGGGTCACGTTCGCGGCCGCTTCCGGCTCGATGTCCGTCCGCAGGTCATAAGTGCCGTCCTTGAGCCAAGGCACGCTGAATTTCACGGCACCGCCCAAGCGGCCGGTCCCATCGTCGGCTTGCACGAACTGTCCGGCGATCTTCTGTCCGTCGATGCTCGCGCTCGCATTTCCATCCGCCCCGTCCGCCCACGGGACGAGCACCGGCAAATCCCTGACCGGATAATCCGCCTCGATGCTGTAATTGGCCGTATACCTCACGTCGTGCCGGGCATCCACCGTGTTCAGGCACCATGCGCGGCTCATGCGGAACGGCGTCTGCATCGCGCTGAAGGTTACCGAAGTGGCATTGGTGGGGTCCACGCCTGAGAGGCTCAAATGCAACTGGCCGTTGCTGGCGCTCGCGCTCTGCACATTCTGCGAGCTGTTGGCCTGATCGCTGCTCAAGAATACAAGGCCGAGCGGGCAGTTGACCTGCAACGGCTGGTGGTATGCCAGCGCGTTCGAAGTGCCCGCCGTCCAGGTGCCGCCCGTCTCCTGTTTGGTGTTGGCGGCCTGCGCGAATTCCAGCATCGAATTCCATTTGGCCTCCTTGCACAGGCTCGCGTTGATGGCCAGCGGATAGGCTTTCTCCACATCGCCTTCCCATTTGTCCAGCAGCGGGTCGAGCCGGTTCCAATCCGCGAGGGCCTTGTCGGTCCACCCGTTGTTCCAGTAGTCCGCGAAATCGGACCCGAACCGGCTTTTCAGGCTGCCGTCGTACCCAAAGAGGGCGCTGACATTCGCCTGCAGGTTCATGTATCTGGTTTTCTGCTTGTCCAGCGCATTCTGTATCGCGGTCTTGAGGTTTTTGAGCGCCTCCAAGGCTCCCTCCAGTGTCTGGGCGGTGGGGTTGTCCTTGAGGTTGTCATAATAATCATGCTTCTGCTGGAAGCCGGAGTATTCGTCGCCCAAGAGCGCCCGGTCCGCATTCAGGAGCCTTTGATACTCTGCGAGCACGGTCGTCAGGTTGGCCTTGTACTGCGCGCCGGTCGGGTCGTTGAGCGCATCCAGCC
>JAHFEC010000008.1 GCA_023248665.1 Microcaldota archaeon
TTGCCGCTCACTTATCGCAAACCGTGGTTTGCGACGGCCAAACCTCGTCGAAAGACAGATGCAATTTTATCGCATCACTTTCTCGGTTTGGTATAGCCGGCCACTCTTTGGCGTTTTTTCGGTTCTTTCCTCGGCGTTTTTTTTGTTCTTTCCTTTGGCATCGTTTGGTTCTTTCCTGAGTGTTTTTCGGTTCCTATTTTTTTCTCTTCCCGCCTTTCTTCCCCACGCCCGCTCCGAGATCCTTCCCGTTCACCACGTTGACCATTTTCCCGCCCAAGAATCCATCGATGTTCTCTAGGCTCGTGTCCACGATGCGCCGGAGCGCCTCCTGGCTGTTGAAGGCGTTGTGCGGCGTGATGATGACGTTGGGCTTGTTGTACAAAATCTGGTTGGCCACCACGGTGCGCAAGTCGAACGAGCCCGAGAATTCGGACGAGACGAGCTGCCGCTCCTCCTTGATGGCCCGTTCCTCCTCGAGCACGTCCAGGCCCGCCCCGCCGATGTGGCCCGATAGGACGGCGTCCACGAGCGCCTTGTTGTCGATGAGCCCGCCGCGCGCGGTGTTGACGAGGATGACGCCGCGCTTCATCTTGGCGATCGTATCCTTGTTGATGATGTATTTGGTCTGGGGCGTGAGCGGCGTGTGCAGGCTGATGATGTCCGCTTCCTTGAGCAACTGCTCGAGAGAGACGGACTTGCAGGTGAGCAGCTCCATGAGGTTGGCGTCCGCGTAGGGGTCGTACACGCGCACGTGCATGCCCAGCGCCTTCGCGGTTTTGGCCACGTGCGAGCCGATCTTGCCGAATCCGATGAGCCCCAGTGTCTTGTCCGAGAGGTCGAATGTGCGCAGGCCCTCGAGGGAGAAGTTGCCCTGCCGGGTGCGCTCCACCGACTGCACGATCTTTTTGGAGAGGGCGAGCATGAGCGCGAGGGTGTGCTCGGCCACCGTGTGCGAGCCGTAGGAGGGCACGTTGGCCACCCGGATGCCCCGCTTCGAGCAGGCCGCCAAATCGATATGGTCGAAGCCGGTCGAGAAGGTGGCGATCATTTTCAGTTTAGGCATCTTCGCGAGCTGCGCGGCCCCCACCTTGGAATAGATGAACACGCCCAGCACGTCCGCCCCGGATGCCTGCGCGGCATTCTTCTCGTCCATCGGCCCCTCGATGAAGGCCAGCTTGTGGCCCGCCAGGCAGCTCTTGACGTGGGCTTTCTCCCACGGCTCCAGTTCATAGAAGACAATATTGGCCATTTTGCTCACCCCGAATTCCATGCGCCGATTCTTTCCAATTCTCCTTTCGATTCTCTCAGGAACCCTTCATAACTTCGCCGCTTCTCTCCGAACCTCTGTCATTATCGAGCCTCTTTCGCCCCGCATTCCATACGACCCTTCTCATCGGGCTTCTTTCATAGCTCGAATCTCACCCCGTCCGCATTTTTTAACCTGCACTCCCAGAGCCGGGGCGGCCGGATGCCGCTCAAGAGGCTTGTGCATGCGATGATGAACACGCCGTGTGAGACCACGAGGAGTTTTTTTCCCCGGTATCCTTCCTTTACCATCTTCAAAAAGCGCCGCGCCCTTCCCACCACCTCTTCCCAGCTCTCGCCGTCGGGAACGCTTTTCAGGAAATGGCTCCGCCGCCCGTCCTCGTAAGGGAAGAACCGCTCCGGGTGCTTCTCAAGGATTACGCGGGCGCAGTGGCCGCTCCAGTCGCCGCAGTCCTGCTCGGAAAGCAGGCCGAGCGCCGTCGCCTTGATGCCATATTTCTTCTCGAAATAGTACGCCGTCTGCCTCGCGCGCTTAAGCGGGCTTGTCAAAATGACGTCCGGCCTCTCCTTCCAGCTTTTCGCGAGCGCCTTCGCCTGCGCCCGCCCCAGCCTCGTCAGGGGCGAATCGCGGCGCACGCCGTTGAGGATGTGCCTTGCATTGCCGCCGGCCCTTCCGTGGCGCACCAGCACGAGCCGGATGTTAAGATTGTTTTCCATCATCCCACTCTCACAGCCGCAGGATTGCGCAATTGCTCACGTCCGGCCGGTTCCACGCCGCTTTGTCTTCCATCCCTTGCCGTAGGGCATAGCAGCAGTTCATGAAGTCCGAGTGGGACACGACCACCACTCGTTTGCCGGCGTATTCCCTGTCCAGTTTGGCCAAGAGCCGGCCCGCCCGTTGCTTCATCTGCTCCCAGCTCTCGCCGCCGGGCGGTCGGATGACGTGGATTTGCCGGCCTCCCATGAAAATGCGGATGCCCCGCGCCCGCCCCGAAACAAGCTCTTTCATGTTCCGGCCGCTGTATTGCCCGTAATCCTGCTCGCGCGCTAGCGGCTCGAGTTTGATATTCATTTTCAATCGGGCGGCCAGCGGCCGCGCGGTGGCGATGGCCCTCGTCAGGGGGCTGGAGAAGAGTGCGGCCGGCCTGGAGTCATCGGGCCATTCGAGGGCGAGCTTCTTGGCCTGCGCCACCCCGTCGCGGTTGAGCATGGCGTCGATGCGGCAGCCGTTGAGCACCCCTTTGAGGTTGCCTTCCGCCTTGCCGTGGCGCACCATCCAGACGAACGCCCGTTTATGGCGTGCCTTAGCTCGTTTGACCATGTCAGGACTTTCCCCATATACTTTTAAAGATTTAAGCACCGAAGAGAATACATACTCTTTACCTGCCGGAATATCACGAAATTTTTCCGCCGAAGGGCAAACGAGGCTCGAACCGAGGTTATCTTATGGTCCGCAAGGAATACGTCGTTGATGAAGTCCAGAAGATGATGGGCAATCTGGCGAACGTGCGCAACGTCGCCATCTGCGCCCACGTCGACCACGGCAAGACCACGCTTACCGACTCGCTCGTGGCCCGCGCCGGCCTCATCTCGAAGGACACGGCCGGCGAGCAGCGCATGATGGACTTCGACGAGCAGGAGCAGGCCCGCGGCATCACCATCAAGGCGGCCAACATCAGCCTGGCCTTCCAGCTGCGCGAGAAGGACTACCTCGTCAACCTCATCGACACGCCCGGCCACGTCGACTTCGGCGGCCACGTGACGCGCGCCATGCGCGCGGTGGACGGCGTCATCCTCGTGGTCGATTCGGTCGAGGGCGTCATGCCCCAGACCGAGACCGTGCTTCGCCAGGCGCTCAAAGAGAAGGCGCGCCCCTGCATCTTCATCAACAAGATCGACCGGCTGGTCAACGAATTGCAGCTCACCGACGTGCAGATGCAGCAGCGTTTGCTCAAGATATTCGCGCAGATCAACAAGCTCATCGAGCAGTACGCCCCGCCCGACCACAAAGAGAAATGGCTCATCGACGTCAAGAAGGGCACCATCGCCTTCGGCTCGGCCTACCACAAATGGGCCATCTCCACCAAGGCCATGGAGCGCTTCAACATCAAGTTCGCCGACATCTTCAAGTACTGCCGCGAGGGCGAGGAAGGGCACAAGGCCCTGCGCGAGAAATCCCCGCTGGACGAAGTGCTCCTCGACATGATCGTCGAGCACCTGCCCTCCCCGGCGGAAGCCCAGCCTTACCGCATCCCGACCATCTGGGCCAAGGGCGACATGGAATCCGAGCAGGGCAAGTCCATGCGCCTGTGCGACCCCAATGCCAAGACCATCGGCGTTTGCGTCGGCGTGGTCAACGACCCGCACGCGGGCGAGGTCGCCATCGTGCGCCTCTTCGCCGGCCGGGTGCGCAAAGGCGACATGCTTTACCTCGCCGCCCGCCTCACCTCCGAGAAGGTGCAGCAGGTGGCCATCTACATGGGCCCGGACCGGGTGATGGTGGACAACGTCGTGGCCGGCAACATCGTCGGCATCGTGGGCCTGCGCGACATCTACGTCGGGGAGACCGTCTCCGACGGGCCGTGCGAGCCGTTCGAGCAGATCAAGCACTATTCCGAGCCGGTCGTCACGAAGTCGATCGAGGCCAAGGATTCCAAGGAGTTGGCCAAGCTCATCATCGTCTTGCGCCAACTCGCAAAAGAGGACCCGACCCTCAAGGTCGAGCTCAACCAGGACACCGGCGAACATCTCATCTCCGGCATGGGCGAATTGCACCTCGAAATCATTGAGTACAAGATCACCAAGGAGAAGGGCGTGGCCATCACCACCTCCCCGCCCATCGTCGTCTACCGGGAGATCATCTCCGGCAAATCCGGCGTGGTGGAAGGCAAGTCGCCCAACAAGCACACCAAGCTCAAATTCGAGGTGGAGCCCCTGCCCGAGAGCGTCATCAAGGCGTTCGACGAGGGCAAGATCCCCGAGGGCAAGCCCAAGGGCAAGGTGCTGGTCGAGACGCTGGTCGAAGCCGGCCTGCCCCGCGACGAGGCCAAGAGCGTGGTGGACATCCACAACCGCTCCATCTTCATCAACGACACGCGCGGCATCCAGTACCTCAACGAGATCATGGAGCTTATGATCCAGGGCTTCGACGAGGCCTTGGACAAGGGCCCCCTGTGCAAGGAGAAGGTGTTCGGCGTGAAGGTGAAAATCATCGACGCCACCATCCACGAGGACCCGGTCCACCGCGGCCCGGCGCAGATCATCCCGGCCACAAAGCGGCCCATCTACGCCGCCCTCCTGTACGCGGGCGTCACCCTGCAGGAGCCCAAGCAGAAGATCACCATCCTCGTGCCCGGAGACTACATGAGCAACGTCATCACGCTCGTGCAGGGCCGGCGCGGCCAGATGCTGGACATCCAGCAGGAAGGCGAAGGGGCGACGCTGGTCGCCAAGCTGGCCGTCTCCGAGCTGTTCGGATTCTCCAACGACCTGCGCTCGGCCACGCAAGGAAGGGCCATCTGGTACCAGGAATACGCCGGATTCGAGCCGCTGCCCCGGGAGATGCTGCTCAAGACCGTCAAGGCGATCCGCGAGCGAAAAGGGGACAAGCCGGACCCGCCCACGCCGGCCGACTTCCTCGAATAAGAAGAAGCAGAAGAAGCGGCCGAGCCCAGAAAGCAGAAGAAGCGGCCGAGCCCAGAAAGCAGAAGAAGCGGCCGAGCCCAGAAAGCAGAAGAAGCGGCCGAGCCGGACACGGGGCGCGCCTCGAGGCGCGCCCATCTTCTTTTTTTCTTTCGCCTTTTTGTTTTTCATTTTTTGCAGCCTTTTCTTCCCCCCTTTTTCGAGCCCCCGCTATGCTTATAAAAATCCCCCGCCCCCAATCCTTGCATGGAACTTCACCCCAACCTGGTGCTTTACGTCATCAAGCGGGAAGGGACCTTCCTGGCCCTTGGCATCCTTCTCCTTCTCGCAGGCATCGTCACGCCGTTCATCGGCGCCCCGTTCGAGTTCGGCGCCGCATCCGGCGCGCTGGGCCTGCTCCTCATCCTGTTCGTCTTCGGCTATTCCCATATCTACTGCCAAGTCACCCGGCTGTACATCTCCGAAGAGGAGATCGTCTATGAAGCGGGCGTGCTCGGCAAGATTTCCCGCCGCATCCCGCTGCACATGTTCACCGAGGCGGCGGTGAGCCGCACGTTTTTCGACACGCTCTTAGGCGCCGGCACGCTGCGCATCTACGGGCGCCTGGGCACCAATTCGGACATGACGCTTTCGGATTCTAAAATCGAGGACGTCAAGGCGATGCAGCAGGCCATCCTCGACCTGGTGCGCGAGCTGCCGCCGAGCCTGCCGGACCAGTATGATGTTCCAGAGCCGGGCCAGCCTTCCAAGCCCGCTCCTGTGGTGCCTGTGAAAAAATAGAAGCGCCCCAGCCGGGCGTTTGACACTATATTTAACGCCATACTACAAAAACTTCCATTGCTCTTTCAATGCCTAAAAACCCGTTCCAAGTCCTTCAGGTCGAATAGCTTTACGTTTTCCTCTATTTCTTCCTTTCGCCTAAACGACCTGGCGAAGATGGCGAAATGCTCCTCGCGCTTGTCATTATGCCATTTAACGTGTGCCGTTTTTCCCTTCAATTCCTCCAAAACCGCCCTGGCATCCACATCGTCCGACCATTTGCATTCGGAAAACAGGATTTCGCGGTTTGCCTCATTGACCGCCACGATGTCAATCTCGTAGGCATTGGTTTCCTTGTTTCTTGTGAAAGTCCCCCACTGTCCGCCCAACTTTTCGTATTCGAACGGCAGTTGGGCGCCGATGGCCTGAAGATACTGCTTGCAGACGTTTTCGAACACCTGCCGCCCGATGTAATTGGGGTAGTCCGCCTTGATTTTGGCAAGCACCGGCCCCAATTTTCCCTCTTCGAGGGAGGAGCGGTTGGGGAGCGAGTAGCGGAAATAGAACTTGAAGAAATTATCCTTGAGGTGGTAGCGCCCGCGCTTGGAATTGGCGGGGTCAAGCAGGGGGGAGCGCTTTTCTATGATGCCCAAAGAGGCCAGCGTATCCAGGTAGATGGCAATCTTGCTCTGCTCGGCGTTCGCCGAGCTTGCAATTTCCGAGAATTTCGTGTGCCCCCTCGCGATGGCTGTAAGGCAGTTCTTGTACACCCTGGGCTCGCGGAACTCCTGCTTTAGGAGGAAATCGGCCTCATCATAGAGGAAAGTGCCCTTTGAGAGAAGCTTCTGCCCGACATTCCCCCATACATCTAGCGTTGGGTCGAATTTCGCCAAGTAAGCCGGGATCGTATCCACAGCGCCGTAAGCCTCGATAAGTTCCCGCATCGAATAGCCCGGGAAGAATTTCGGCATCTCTCCGAAAGCCATCGGCTCGACTTTCCACTGGCCGGTGCGGCGGCCATATAATGGCGCCTTGTAGAGCAGCGTATGCTGCTCCATCATGCTCACTGACGAGCCGTTGAGCACCAGCATGATGTTCGAATTTTTCAATTGCCCATCCCATCCCTTCTGGAAGATGGACGAGATACTGCCATTTTGGGCGATCAGGTATGGGAATTCATCGATGATGAAAACCAGCCGCTCCTTCTTCTCCGGCAAGTAAGCGAACAGGTTTTCCCACGTTTCCTGGTACCGTCCGGTGTCCTCACCGAAATGCTCCCCAAGCCTCTCGAAAATGCCGTGCAGATTCTCTTTCTCCGAGGTTTCGGAGGCCTGGTAATATACATACGGCTTTCCCTTGGCGAAGTGCAGCAAAAGCTCGGTCTTGCCCACCCTGCGCCGCCCATAGATGATTATGAGTTCGGCCCTTTTGGAGGCATACGCGCCTTCGAGGAATTCCAGCTCCCTTTTCCGGTTGATGAATTTCATAATTCTGATTATGATAATCTGGATTATATAAATCTTCCTATCGGTTCCCAATCGGCCTTATGGAAGTCATCAAGCGCCATGGTATAGTTTGGGCAGCCCAAGAATACAAGTTTTTGGGCTAGGCGTTGTAGTAAAAAATAGTCGCCCCAGCCGGGATTTGAACCCGGATCGTGAGCTTTCGCCTTTCTAGGCTACTTGCCATTCGTGCATCGGTAGCACTTGCCATTCGGAGGCTCGCGTCCTATCCAGGTTGGACTACCAGGGCTTGGTAGTATTCTCCCGCCCTATCTTTATAAATCTGAATCGGACAAATAGACGAATCCCGAGGATATCTTTTCGGGGGAGAAAATCAGGAGGACACCAATCGGCGGCGAACCGCCGACTGTGCCCAGAGGCGCGAAGCAAGTGCCGGCTCTTCGGGGCCGACGCTGCCCAATCGGCCGTAGCCGATCCGGGCGTCGCGCCTCTCGGGTCGTGAAACTCGCCATGGCGCTACGGCGCCTGTCTTGCCAGCCGCTTCGCGTTTGGCGATGGAGAGGGGCGAAGATAATTCATGTGTCTCCCCTGGTTCCGTGCCGGGTTGGCAGAGAGGCTATGCGTCCGCCTGCAGAGCGGAATAGAGGGGCTCGATTCCCCTACCCGGCTTCCCCTTTTTTTGCGAAGCTCGCGGCTCCAAGAGGGGCTCGATGCGCGCCTTCTGGCGCGCAATTGTGGCGCCCGAGCGCCACAGCTTTCCCCTACCCGGCTTCCCCTTTTTTTGCGCATAATTCAAAGCCCTATTAAATTTTCTCCCTTCATCTTCTTTTGATGGTCGATTTCGGGAAGCATCGGGAATCCTTCCTCGTTGCGGCAGCCCTCGGCTTATTTCTTCTCCTTCTTGCCGCCTCCCTTGTCTGGACTGTTCTACAACTCAATTCGGCACAAGGGAAAATCTCATCCGATGAGGCGCGCATTTCCGTCATCGAGGCTCAAAATGCCAACCTCACCCAAAACCTCGCCGTCCTCTCCAGCCAGAAAAGCGGTCTTGAATATTCGCTTGCCGCGACGAATTCCACCCTCCTTTCCACGCAGGACGCGCTCCGCCAGAAAGAGGCCGAAGCGGGCCGTCTCCAATCCGCCCTCGACGAAGCCCAGCACAACCTCACTTCGGCCCAATACCGCATCCAGACCCAGACGCAGAGCATCCGGCAGCTTCTGGCCGAGATCAGCGACACCCAATCCACGCTCAACAGCACGTGGCAATGGCTCAAGGACAACGCCTATCTGCCGGTCAATTTCAGCTGGAATTCGGACATCTTCAAGCAGCGCATATCCGAGGATTGCATTGATCTTGGGAACCTCAACCTCGGCTGCATCAGCTACCGCATGGAAAGCACCGCCCTCTCCTTGCGGTACAAGACCGACATCGCCGCCGGCAAAGTGGACCATCTGCAATCCCTGGAAGAGACCATCCAGCGCGAGGGCGGGGACTGCGAGGATTATGCGCTTTTCGTCAAGGCCACGCTCAATTCCATCCAAGCAGAAAACAAGAATCTGCAAGCCGTGGCATGGGCGAGCGCCCACGGCGAATTCGTCATCTATCCGCGCGCGAGCGCCCATCCGGACTCCTATTTCTATTATCCGAACGCGAGCGCGGTGGACATGGGCTCATTGGACAATCTCCATCCCTATGTGGTCTGCTACAGCGTCGGCTCGTCCGGCCACTGCACCCTCGCCCTGTCCGACCATCCGATTTATTCCAGCTCGCAGGTAGGCTCGCTCGAAGGCGCGCGGGTGTTCGAGCCCCAGAACGGCGAATACTTGGGCACCGTCGGCAAGGAATTCTCGGTGTGCGAGCCGTCCGCCGGCGACTGCCAGCAGAGGCTCAACGACATCTTCCTCATCATCAGCGACGACGACATCTATCAGGCCTCTTCGGGCCGATGGACCGGGCCGGTGGACTACACCCAGAAGCTATCGCTATTGCAGTCCGAATTCGAGAATTCGACGGCATCCGCAGGATAGGACAATGCCGTTCAAAGGCCGCAAGCCTTATATCCGGCAAATGCGCAGGTTCCATCCGGATGCCTTCGCCGCTTCATCCGACGCGGGAAGCTTCAAGATCAGGTGAAAGAATGGACATCGTACTGAATATTCAGATTGACAAAGAGGGCAACTGGTTCGTCATCCATGATTTGAAATACGGGGTTGCCACCCAAGGGAAAACCATTCAGGATGCCATCTGCAATTTCCATGATGCGTTCGAGTCCTGTTTCGCGGATTCCGACTGGAGGCAAATCCATCATATCTCTTCAGAGGATAACATAAAGCCGGTGATTCATTTTGAGCAGATTACCGCAAATCTCGGGAGATCGCCTTATCAAAGCTTTTTGCAGGCACTATCCTTGTAGCGCATGCCCCGGCAAAGGCGACCATGTCATCATGTCATCATCAAGGGCGTCATCGAAGGGCAGATGCGCGTCTTTGTGATTCCGCGCCATGCCGAGCTTGCCAAAGGCACTCTCTTGGGCATCCTCCATCAGGCCGGCTTGAACCGGGAGCAATTCATCGACAGGCCGGCAGAGAAACCGGGCACTTTAGTGCCCGCAAGTGAATGCCGGCGCCGGCCGGATCGAGAATTCGCCGAAGGGCGTAATACCCGGCGCTCCCGATTCGCCGCTAAAAAAGCGGCGAATGGGCAACGTGGCGCGAATTGTCGCGCCACGTTTGTTAGCGCTGGGTTCCGAGCCGCAGCGATGCCCAACCGCAGTTGGGCAGACTTCCCGATGCGCCTCCAGAGGCGAATGGGCCCCAAGGCGCCGATGCGCCTTGCGGGCGGCTGCAGGCCGAAGCAGAGGACGCCCTTCGGCGAATCTGATGCGGATGCTGGATTAAAATCGGGGCAGGATAGGAATATATATCCCTCACGCGCTTACCCTATAGCGAACCGAGAAAGTTTTCCGACTGAAAGCCAGGGGTCATTCGACGAGGTTCGCTAGAAGTGGCCCGGGGAAACATTCCCGGGGCACTGTAATCAGCATTCGTTCAATCAAAAAAGGTGAAATTCTATGAGAAAAGGCACATCCCGCGTAAGAACCATGTCCCGCAAGAGGATAACCTCTTCGAAGGCCAAAGCCAAGAAGCTGCGCGGCAAACTCCAGTCCATGCGGGCGAAGGGTGGAAAGCGCTGCCGCTGCTAAAGCGATTTTTCTTGGTTTTTAATCCATTTTTTCCCGGTTTATTTCTCCCCCAATCCGTCTTTTGCTATCTTGATTGCCTCATCCTTGTCCAGATAGCGGTTGTTATTGCCGCATTGGGGCGAGAAGATGCACGACGGGCAGCCTTTTTTGCAGGGGCAGGCTTTCAGCCGCTCATAGGCCATCCGGATGCATTCGGCATATCTTTTGAACACGATTTCGCTCACCCCGGAGCCGCCGGCCGAGCCCTCGTAATAGAAAATCCGCCCATACGGGTTTGAGATGCCGCCCACTTCAGCCGCATCCGCCCCGCTCAAGGCCGGCATCATGCCGATGGACACATGCTCCAAAGCATGCAATCCTTCCCCGAACGAGGCCGTCCCATTAGCCAAGTAATCCCAATCCGCCCAGAAGGCCTGGGTGTCGAATTCATAGACCAGCGGCTCGTCCAGCTCCCGTCGCCCGACCGATTGCCCGTTCAGGCTGTCCTTGACCACGAAGCCGTTCACCTCGTGGGTGATGTGCACCGAGCCGCGCGTCAGCTTCACCTCGTTCCAATACCGTTCCTCCTCGACGCCGATCACCTCGGCGTGCTCGGTGCGTGTGGCCTGCGTATGATACGTGTCATCGTCGCCGGCCGGCTCCAGATAAGCGACCGCCTCGTCCAAATCCAAGCCGCGCGAGACATACCGTTTTCCCCCTATGAGGTAAATGGCGCCCGGGAACAGCTCGCTGATGGCGATGGATTCCTCGCGCTCGCCCATCTGCTTCTTGGTATGCTTGTCCAAGATCCTCACTTGTCTTACGCAATTTCGCAGCGAGAGCGTGCGGATCTTCTGGGTGCCTTCCGGCGTGGGTATGATCATGTCGCCTAACCGGTGCAATAGCCCTTTCTCCATCAGCTCGCGCACAAGCTTCTCGTCCCCCTCGTGCAGATCCCCCTCATCGAGCGGTATATCCCTTGCGGCCGAGAGCAGGTGGATGGAGCGGATGAACGGATTGTCCGGCTTGGCATTGCAGCTTTCCGGCTTCCCGAGCAAATACACTTCCGGGTTCGCGGCATAGTACTGGTCCAGCGGGTTATCGCGTGCCACCAGCACGGCATACGAATCCTGCCCTTTCCTTCCCACTCTGCCAATCCGCTGCCTTAGCCTCGTCACCGTGCCCGGAAATCCCGCCAGAATGGCCGCATCGGCGTTGCCCACGTCCATGCCCAACTCTAGGGCGCTGGTGGCCGCTAAGATATTCACCCGTCCGGAATGGAATCCGGCCTCCAAATTTCGCCGGTCCTCCGAGGGCAGGCCGGAGCGGTAGACCGCCACGTCCATGCCGATCCTACGGCCGACCATGCCCAATCTTTCCACCATGTTGTGCGAATTGCCGAAGATGATGGTTTTTCTGTTGATTTCCTTGGCCACTTTCAACGACGTGGTCACCACGCTCTCGTCCCGCTCGCTGATGACGGCGTGCATTGTTTTTCCTCTTGGCGAGCCGGTCCCCTCGATCAGGACGAATTCCTTCTCCGAGCATATCTTGGAGGCGAATTCGGGCGCATTGCCGATCGTGGCGCTCGAGACGATGAACTGCAATTTGTGCTTCCCGCCGGGCGCTTTGGCCGCGCTCGGGTCCAGCTCGATGAAATCGCCCACCGAGAGCTGTTTCGTCTTGCCTTTGGCCAGCCCCTTCCATTCCTCCTTCTTTTGCAATACCCTCTTGAGCCTCCAGAGCACGTTGGCCACGTGCGAGCCCAAGGTGCCCGAATACGCATGCACCTCATCCACGACGACGTATCTTAGATTGTAGAAAAACTCATTCCAAATCCTCAGGTTCCCCAGCATGTAGTGGAGCATGTCGAAATTGGTGATCAGCACCTGCGGCATCCTGTTCCTGATTTTCTGGCGCTGGCCCTGCGCCGTGTCGCCATCATACACCTCGGCCCTCACTCCCAGCTGCATGAATTCTCTTATGCGGCTCCACTGGTCTCTTGAGAGCGCTTTGGTGGGAAAAATAAGCAAGGAGGATTCGCCGCGCATGGCCGCCTCCACCACCGGAATCATGTAGCATTCGGTCTTTCCGGATGCGGTGGGGGCCATCAGTACGATGTTCTTGCCTTCTCTTATGGCTTCGATGGCTTTTTTTTGGTGGGAATATAGCTTCTTGATGCCTCTTCTATTCAGTATCTCCAATATCTTCGGATCTATCGGGGGCGGGTCGGCGAACTGGGCCTCGTGCGGGGGCTCCTCGAACCATTTTGGAGAATAGGAATCCAGCATCAGACACTCCTAATCAGGGAAAAATAATAAGCATCACGTATCCATTTCTTTGCCGCTAAATCCGTCAGTATTCGGATCTTCCGGCATCTGGGTCTTGGATTTGAGTTTTCTGACTGAAGTGCGAGTAAGTAGAAAAACACAAAGCCGAACATTTTCGAAGGTAATAAAAAGCATGATTGCGCCCGTTTCTCCAATGGATTCTTTCCAAGATGCAAAAAGCTCCTGTCTGGCGGTGCGAACGAGGATGACGGATCTAAAATCGATTGTTTTGCTTACCGCAATTCTCATTCTTCCGATGGCTTCTGCACTTTCAGAATGCCAAGACAACTCCCAGTGTCCGGCCGGAACCTCCTGTAGTACCGGACAGAGGCTATGCAATACCTATGTTCCTTGCGACGCGGCATCTGACCTGTCTTGCAAGGCAAGCCTAGGGCTTGACAACTCTGATTATATGTACCTCTGTGTAGCAGGATATTGTCATATCTTGGCGTCCAGATGTTTGAGTTCGTCCGATTGTCTAAATTTCGAATACTGCTCGGACAAGGCGTGCAATCTCCGAAGCGGTTATTGTGAAGTGAATTCTGATTGTACGGGCCAATACCAGTTTTGCAACACCACGACAAATCATTGTGCGATGCAGCCCGGCCGTTGCAACAGCGGCTCGGACTGTTTATCTTATCAGTCCTGCGGTTCCTTGCACAATTGCGTGCCCCGCCAAGGCCGATGTGATTCAAACCAGGACTGCCATCTCTGGCAGGATTGCAACGGCACCAATTATTGCGCGCTTCAAGCCGGTCGCTGCCAGGCCGATTCAGACTGTCTTGACTACCAGCAGTGCAAAACCGATACCAATTACTGCCATGTACGGGCCGGTTTTTGCGACACCAACTCCGATTGCGCTTCTCCAAACACCTACTGCAACCCCCAGTCGAACACATGCGCCTATCTTGATGGCTATTGCGCGTCCGACCTTGATTGTGTTGTCGGCTATTGTGACAATGGCCGTTGCACCCAAACGCCCGCAACCCAGACTGCCCGAAATGACGTCGTGCTCATTTTTGACAATTCAGGCAGCATGTCCGGCGACAACAAGATAAATCGGAGCCGCGATGCGGCCGTCCGCACCCTCGGCTCCATCCAAAATGACCAGACACGCTATGCCCTTTTCTCCTTTAATCAATGTACCCCTGTTCAGAATCTGAACTTCACAAGCCAGAATGGGGATTTGGTGCAACAGATTCGCCTTATGAGTCCCCTCGGTTCCACCCCTCTCGCCTCAACCTTGGACAATGCCTATCAGTATATCAAAAACAGCAGCACGGGCCGTGAGCGAGCATTTATTCTACTGTTTACGGATGGCCAGGAAACCTGCAATGGCGACCCGTGTGCCGTGGTAAAAAACTACTCCGCTAACCTTAAGGTGCCTGTCTATACCATCGGCTACATTGTAGGTGCAGGAGAAGAGAGCCAACTCCAGTGCATCGCCCAAGCCTCCGGCGGGGCGTATTACCCTGCTGGGAACGATGCGGATCTTCTCAACAAGATGAGGGAAACTCTCTATGTGGCAGGTGTGGCCTGCTCGGACAATTCCCAATGTCCGTCCCGTTTCGTATGCCAAGACCAGCAGTGTGTTCCAGCCAAGCTGCACCTCGTCTTCGTGCGCCTCAACAACCTTTCTACAGCTGATTTTCAATCCGACGTGGAGAGCCAAGAGCAGGTCTTCCTTCATTCAATTCCTTCTCTTGCCGCCTGCACGGACCGAATCCGCATGACCGCGCTGGACGATGCCTGTCAAGTGGACAACTTAGGCTCAGATTCGGCGGTGGATTATGCAGCCGTCCAAAGCTGTCTGGCCAGCCATATTGATGCATCGGAATACGATTATTTCGTTGCCATCGCTCCGACTGGAGGCCTGACGGGAATGCCCGGGGCGGATGGCTATATGAGTTGGGGGACCAATGGCGTTTTTGTTACGGCCGGAAATCCCGTGCTTACAGCCCACGAGATGGGCCACCAATTTGGGCTTTATGACGAGTACTGCAGTAACGGCGTGAATTGCAATCTCGAACCCAATCCCCTGCGCAACGAATATGGGTGTGATGTCAACGGCTCCTGCTGCTGGAGTGATTTCCGGCTATGGCCCCCACCCCTGCGTTTCAGTTGCTCGCACCCTTATGGGGCGCCGCTCTGTTGCGAGGGCAACCAGAGCGCCGAGGGCGGTCGCTCTATCATGAGCTGGTCTGATGCAGACGGCCCCCGAGCGCATGATGAACCGAGCTTGGAGTATCTGGCCAAAAATCCGCTTTTGAGGTGTGATACATGAAAACCGCATTGCTTGCCATTCTGGTGCTCTCGTTGCTGCATGGCGTCCTGGCCGGCGTCCTTACGATTACCATGGACGTCTACCAGAACGACACGGCATTTCCTCTTTATATGCATCTTAGCCAGAGGGGGACGCCATCCCTCTTCCAGGGCAAATCCGGCCTCTACCGGCTCGAGGTAATAGATGGTTCTGGCAGGCTTGTAGATTTTGTGGCATACAATCTTAGTTTCTATGTCATGTCTGACCCGCCAACCAAAACAGACCATGTACCGATTACCGCCACCCTTTACGTCAATGAGCAAGCCTCCAAGCTCAATCTCTACAAGGGGTCCCATATGCTCTTCTCATACGACCTGCCAAAGAACCAGACTTGCCAGCGTGACGGGATATGCGAGGCGGGCGAATCTTGCCTTAGCTGTCCTGAAGACTGCTCGATCAAGACCGATGGTGTATGTATGCCCATGCAGGACTCGGTTTGTGACCCCGATTGCCCGTTCGGCGTTGATCTGGACTGCGCAGGCTGGAAAAGGCCGGGCCATCCGATTAATCCCCCCTCTTCCAATACCCCACCTATAATATGCATCTGCGGCAGTCTCTTTATCGGGCTGTTTGCCTTGGGCCTGATCGCTTGGCTGTTTTTCTGCCGCTCGCGTAAGGCCCCGCCTGAAACCGGCCATCACCTGCCGGGGCATTCCACGCGCAACACCCCGTCTAAGCACAGGAAATGATTGCAGTTTTTGTCAGTAAACCGCCTGCCGTCTGCTACGAGATTGTTCAGTGACGCGCAAGCCCGCCAACTGGCGCAGTCGAGGACAAGTTCTTCAAGAAATACGTCTGCTCGTCTGTTTCGAGGGGTTTTCGAGGAATTCGTTGGGCTCTGCGACCTTCTTGATCCTGAATTTCTTGATTTCTTCGTATAGCCCCTCTTCGTTTCTTTTGGTCGTTCTTTGGACGGTGCCCGCGCTCATTCCCGAGTTTATTCTGTCGCCGAGGTCTTTTTCGGCCTTGAAAGTCTCTATGCGCATGCGATTATCATAATCCTGTGCAAACTCGGTCCAGAGCATTTCTGCATCCGCTCCGGCGGTTTTGAAGAATTGCTCCTTGAAGGCCTCGGGCTGGGTTTTGAAGTAAAAATCCGCTCTTTCCAGCGGAGGCGTGCCTTGCTTATCGAACTTTAGCCTTTGTTTTGGATTCTGGGAATCCATCACTACGACTGTCTCGTGTATCGTTGCACGCGTTTCTTGCGACAAATCTTTCTTCTTATGTGCTCTTTGTATCTGGCCTTGCGGCTGCACAAACTCTGGGCTATTCTGGAATATCAGCATGTGACCGACTCAGTTTGATACGTAATCATATATTGTCATATCGACGGTGAATGACAATTTTCCTTTGATGTACACTTCGACGTGCGTCGGGTCTTTCTGCTTGAACTGAATATCTCCAGCCGGAACGCCATTCGGGCCGACTTTTTCTTGGATGTCTATCACCTCTATTTTTCCATTTTCTAACTTTTCAATTCCAAGCTCGTCTTTGTGTACAAATATAATGAAATCCTCTCCACTACTGTTTTTAAAAAAAGTGTGCGGCAGATTCCCATCTACCTTATAGTCCAGCTTAATTGACGCTATCTGAAGGACTCCATCATTCTCTTTTGGACTCCAATAACTATCTATCACAAGTAAGAGTCCTGCGGGTATTACGATATATACTTTTTTGCTTCTTTCAGTGCTTCCTGGAACTATGCTTCCCTCTGCAAGGATAGTTTCCGTGCCTACAGGTATCC
>JAHFEC010000076.1 GCA_023248665.1 Microcaldota archaeon
CCCCTTTCGCCTCCGCCCCCCGCCCATTCCGCCCCCTTGCATCCTCTGGTGTTTTAAGCGCCGAACGCCCTATTCTCCTCATGGCCATGGCGAATTTCAAACGGCGCACGTGGGCGATCGCGTCGCGCATGATACTCGAGGCGCATCTCGTGATCGAGGTCTGCGACGCGCGCGACATCGAGGGCACCCGCATCCGGCGCCTCGACCGGGGCATTTCTGGCAAACTGATCATCAGCGCCACCAAAAGCGATTTGTGCGGGAAGGAATACGGCGCCCCCTTCACGCTGGGCGACGGCGCCACGGGCATCTACTGCTCCTCGCGCTCCAAAGACGGGGTGAACAAGCTCATCCATGTTTTGCGGGAGCGCGCCCGCGACATGGCCCAGCGCGGCAAGGGCCGCTTCGATCCCGAGACCGGCCGGCGCACCATCGACATCCTCATCTTCGGCATCCCGAACGTGGGCAAAAGCTCGCTCATTAACGCCATCAGCGGCCGGCGCGCCGCGCCCACGGGATTCCGCGCCGGCATCACGCGCGGCCCGCAATGGATCTCGCTCTGGCCCGGCGTGCGCCTCGTGGACATGCCCGGTCTGGTGGACAACCGCTTCAGCGCGCAGGACTTGGCCCTTTTCTCGGCCCTCGACGTGGAGAAGCTGCACGCGCCCGAAGAGGCGGCCGAGAAGATCGTCAAACGCTACCTTGAATCCAAGGATCCGGGCCTTTTCATGCATTATGGCATAAAAGAGGGCACCGACCCCGAAGAGATACTGGCTTCCATCGCCGTGAAATACGGCAAACTGCTCAAGGGCGGCGAGCCGAACATTCCGGAAGCGTGCAAATTCATCATCCGCGACTGGCAGAAGGGCAAGCTGAGCTGGGTGGAAGCCACCCCGGACGAATACGTGGCGCGCGAGAAATTCGCGCAGGCGCAGATGCCTTATGTGCGCCGGCCGCAAAAAGAATGGCCGCCAAGCCCGTCCCAAGGCCAGCGCCCATCTAACGACGAGCGCCCTTCGCCATCTGGCGGGCATCCCTCTTCGCCCCACGCTCGCAGTCCCGACGGCGAAAGTTCTCGCCCGTCCTCATCCGTCCGGCCCGAGGGCGCGCCTGATATTCGCGAGCCGCCCGCTTCCTTGCGCCCGCCCGCGCACGAAAAGACGCGCCCCTCCCGCTTCTACCCCCGCACGACGGACAGCAATTCCTCCCGCCGCGCCGGCCGCCCCTCGCGCCCGCAACGGCGCGAGAAGAATTACAAGCGCCCTGCCGGGCGCGAAAGGCAGCACCGGATGCACCGCCGCTAAGGAAAAACTCCCGGTCCGCGTTTTCCCCAGTTCTTCATTCCCGTCCAGCTTTTCCATTCCCATTAAAATTCTTCTTTCCCATACTCTTGGCATGGACGAATTCACGCCCGAACAGAAAGCCCTGCTCTCCCGTTTTTGCACCAACACCGATCAGCCCGTCTTCGGGCTGGTCAACCTGCCCCAAGTGGTCTGCGGCGCCTTGTTCTCGCGCTACTCGCGCTCCACCAAATCGGCGCGGCGCGTGCTTCTGGAAGAGTTCATCCAGAACCCGGACATGAAGTTCGAGGAAATCGTCGGAGCCGCCGGCGTCCCCGGAGCTGGAGCGGGCGGTTCATCCTCTTCGGCCTCCTCGCAGCTGGTCGCCACGCAAAAGGCCGAAGCCTTCTACGACCGCGTCCTCGTGGGCTACGGCGACGATTCCGTCGCAGAATTGGGCGGAGCGCACCTGGCTTGCGAGGAAATCTCAAACTTGGCCACCAAATTCGTGCAGGATGCGCGCATCGGGCTGTCTCCTCTTGAGAAAAGCACCCGCTACGTCTATTTCCACCAGAAGGATCCACAAGGGCATTACCGCTACTACCGGGGCGCCGAGATCGCGGACGACATCGAATACCTGCGCGCCTGCGACATGCTTTTTGACGCCTACGTGAAATTGCAGGCCCCGCTGGCGGAGTTTCTCAAGAAGAAATACCCCAAACCCGTCCCGCCCGCCGGCGAGGCGCCCCTCTCCGACCGGGCGTACGAATCCACCATCAAGGCCAAAGTCTGCGACCTGTTGCGCGGCCTTCTTCCCGCCTCCACGCTGACCAACACGGGCCTGTATGGAAACGGCCGCGCATTCGAGTATCTGCTCACGCGCATGTATTCCTCGGATTTGCCGGAAGTCAATCGCCTGGCCGGTGAAATGCAGGGCGAGCTGGCCAAAGCCATCCCATCTTTCGTCAAGCGCGCCAACGACAGGCACGGGCAGGCCACCCAAAGCTATTGGAAAAGTTGCCGGCAAAATACAAAAGAGAGAATCGGGGAGTCGGATCCGGCCTCGACCGCAGACGCCCATGCGTCCGAAGTCGAACTCATCGAGTACGACGAAAAAGCAGAAGAGAAAATCATCGCAAGCATCCTGTTCTCCAACGGCATGGACTACGCCCGCGCGAAAAAGAAGGCCGGCTCGCTCCCGGACGCCGAACGCCTCTCCCTGCTCTCCGCCTATGTCGGCGAGCGCGCCAACCGCCGCCACAAGCCCGGCCGCGCGTTCGAGCATGCGCATTACACCTTCGCTTTCTGCGCAAATTTCGGCCAGTTCCGGGATTTGCACCGGCACCGCATGCTCACACAGGAAAGGCAGCTTCTCTCATGCGACTGGGGCTACGACGTGCCGGCCGAACTTAAGGAAGCCGGCCTGTCGGCCGAATTCGAGGAGGCCGTCAAGCGCGCCCAAGGCGCGTATGCCCATCTTCTCGAAGCCAAGGGCCCCATCCTGGCCCAATACGCCGTTCCCATGGCGTATCGTTTGCGCTGGTATTTCCATCTCACCTTGCGCGAGGCGTTCCACCTCATCGAGCTGCGCTCGATGCCGCAGGGCCACGAGGACTACCGGCGCATCGCCATCCAGATGCACGACCAGCTTCTAGGCGTGCATCCGCGCCTCGCATCCTTCATGAAATTCGTCAATAGGGAGAATGTTGCGCTCGAAAGGCTGGAATCGGAAAAGAAGATCGACGAGAAACTCAAGAAGCTCGGCCAGAAATAAACGAACAGAAGGCACATCCTAATTTTTTGCCCGCAGTATCTCGCTCCTTGCCTGCTCGAGCGAATGCCTCGCCTGATCCTGCTTGGGCTTGAAGTTGTGAAGCAGCGAGCCCGAGAACTTGATGACCGACAACTGGTCGTAGATGCTCGACATCATTTCGAAGTAGTAGTTGGCCTCGTCATAGTTGTCGTGCCTCAACTGCTCGAGCATCTGGCGCCGGAATTCCCCGATGGCGTCGCACACGCCCAGCAAATACACCTGCGGCGGAATCTTCATCTCCTTCCACGTGGGCAAACTCTTGTGCTCCACGGCTGAAAGAAGCAGGCGCGCCTCCACCATCTCCTGCCAGATCTGCTCAAAAAGGTATTCATATTCCGGTTCCGAGGCCGGCAATTGGGAAAGGCCCGCATCCAATTTCGCCAGTTCGGCCTTGGCTTCCTTCACCTCGCCGGAATGGAGCATCTTGATGGCGGTGGCGCAATGGCGCACGAGCGGCCGGCTCGCGCCGATGACCTTGTCCCTCGACTCCTCCCTCTTCTCCAAAATCGGGATGATGTCTTCAAGGGCGAGATTGACTCTTGGCGCGTTCTTTTTGGGTGGCATATCCAAGCTTTGTCAATTGGGGTTTTAAAGCATGACCTGCGTTTTATCCATCATGTCCGATTCCCTTGTCGTTCTATCGGTCGGCGGCAGCCTGCTCAACAATGGCAAGCCCGACGCCGACATGGCCGCCAAAATCGCCGGCGCCCTCAAATCCGCCGGGCTACCGCTGGGCATCGTGTGCGGCGGTGGCCAGCAAGCCCGCAAAAAGGCCGAAAAAGCCCGCAAAAAGAGCGGCAGCGAATTCGAGGCCGATCTGGCCGGCATCAAAATCACCTACAAGAACGCCGACTGCCTCCGCAAGGCGCTCGGGCCGGAGGCAGGCGTGAAAGTGTTCAAGGATTTCAAGGCGGCCAGAAAGGCCGCCCTCTCCCAAAAATACGTCCTGATGGGCGGCACCATCCCAGGCATCACCACGGATGCGGATTCGGCCCTGCTGGCCGAGGCCCTTGGCGCCAAGCGCCTCGTCAACCTAAGCAACACGGCCATCTACGACTCCGATCCGCGCACGAACCCGCAAGCCAAGAAGTTTTCGCGCATGGGCTACGACGAGCTCATTTCGCTGGCCCTCAAGGGCGACCAGCGCAAAGCCGGCACCCATTTCGTGTTCGACATGCTGGCCTGCTCGCTCATCGCCCGCTCCAAGATCGAGACGCATTTCGTCGACGGACGGGATCTGGCCCAGATTCAGGCGGCCGTGCTGGGGCAGGCGCACGTGGGCACCGTGGTATGCTCAAACCCGTAAAATCCGCCTGAAAACCCGGCACGAGCGGCCGTGTTTTTGGCCCTATCTTATCTGCTCGTCTCCGGTTCCAGCCCTATCTTATCGGCTCGTAGTATCTCGCCGGCTTCTTGAACACGTGCGACTTGAAGAAGTTCATGAAATGGAACGAGAGGTATTTCCAATAGCCCCATTTCCTTATCCGTCTTGTCGAATAATAGATTTTGGCATCCGGCACGAACACGATTTTTCCCCGCGAGCGCATGCGGTGCATGACGTCCGTGTCCTCGCCGGTCACGAGGTAGATGTCAAAGCCGCCCACCTGCTCGAACACGCTTTTTCGCACGGCCATGTTGTTTCCGTAGACGTAATCCAGGCGCAGCCAGTTGAAGACTGCCGCGGCGGCGAGCACCGAATACTTGAGCGCGAAATGCTCCAGCGGCCCGCTGTCCAGCGGCTCGATCATCCCGAAGGCGGCCACCACGTTCGGATCCTCGAACGCCCGGGTCATGCGGGCGGCCCAATGGGGGTCCGCCCGTCCGTCCGCGTCGGTGTAAAGCACCACCTCCCCGCCCGCCGAGCGGGTTCCGGTCTGCCGCCCGGCCGCGATGGTGCGCGTGCTTTCCGTGACGATCCGGTCGCAGTATTTCTTGGCGATCGGGACGGTCTTGTCCGTGGAATTCCCGTCCGCGACGATAAGTTCGAGGCGGCCCGCGTATTCCTGCGCGCGCAGGGACTTGAGCGTGCCTTCAATGCACTTCTCCTCGTTGAGGGCCGGCACGACGATGGACACTTTCATAAAATCCCTCGCAAGGAGACCCCCGACTTTAGTCGGGGGAGGAATTGCGTTTTTCCTTCTCCTGCTCTTGAATGTATTTTGGGCACCAAACTAGATGACAGTTGATGTTGTATTTCGCATACGACGTTGTTCGCCCCATAAGTATATTCTGAAAATCTACCTTTAAATAGGTTGCTGCGTAGAATATGTTTATGATGAAAACCATTCAGACAGTAGTAGAAGAAACTCCTACTCAAAGAGTTATCCTTGATGAAAATCTCTCTCTGATGGCGCAAGCCCAGAACTTCGTCGTTTCTTCCTGCTATGATAATGACGAGTCTAACACTTTTCGGATGCACCATATCAACTACCCGATTCTCAGGGATAAATTTGGCTTGCCGTCCCAATTGGCGGTTGTTGCCAACAAATATGCCTGTGCCGCCGTGAAGGGGGCAGTTAGGCGTAAAGCTCCAAAGCCTTCTTTTTCTGGAAGGGCTACCTATTATGATTCTCGAAGCAGCACTATTGACCTCAAAAAGAAAATAGCCAGCTTGCTCACAAAAAATGGCCGGATAAAAGTGAGCCTGAGCGTTCCTATCTACTTCCAAAAATTTGACAGTTGGAAGGTCAAGGAAAGCAATATGATTAAATGTAAAGATGGAAGATTCAGACTGATGATTTCTATCGAACGCCCAAGCCGTATCTCTTCCAAAAAGGGAAAAGTAATTGGGGTTGACAGAGGAATCAATAATAT
>JAHFEC010000009.1 GCA_023248665.1 Microcaldota archaeon
GCGCGAGACATTCTGCAGCACCTGCGCCTCGCGCTTGGGGTCCTCGACCTCTTTCTTGAGCTTCTGGGTGATCGCGGCCAGCTCGAAGCGCTGCTCGACGAGCTTGATGATGTCGTAATCCACCCGGTCGATTTTTTTTCGCAAATGGTCCAGTTCCATGTCCTCACCTGTGTGTCATCCCGAAATTTCACATCCCGCCGTCCGAGTCCGCAGTCGGGGAAGCGGGCCCGTCCGGCGCCGCGCAGTTCGATGGCGAAACGACGGCGCCCGGGCGCCGCGTTCGTCTGTTTATCCCATTTTCAATCCTCTATTCGTTCATCACTCTCTTGGCTTTCTGCTCCAGCACCATCATGTCGGCCAGCGCGATGGCCACTGCCGCCTCGAGCACCACCGGCACCCGCAGGGCGATGCAGGCATCGTGCCGCCCGCTCACCGTCAGTTTCCTCTTCTCGCCGGTCTTCACGTCCACCGTCTCCTGCTCCTTGCCGATGCTGGACGTGGGCTTCACCGCCACGCGCACCACCAGATCGTTGCCGTTGGTGATGCCGCCGTTGATCCCGCCCGAATTGTTCGTCTTGGTCTTGCCCACAGCATTCTCGAATTCGTCGTTGCATTCGCTCCCCTTCATGCGCGCGGCCGCGAAGCCGGCGCCGAACTCGACGCCCTTGATGGCCGGTATGGCGAATGCGATGTGGCTGATGAGCGATTCGGCCGAGTCGAAGAACGGCTCGCCCAAGCCCGCTGGCAGCCCGCTCGCGCGGCATTCCACAATGCCTCCGATCGAATCTGCGTTTTTGAGCGCGGCATCAACCGCGGATCGGAGGTTCGGCAAGTTTCCCGCTTCCAGCACGCGGGCCTCGATTTTGATTTTCCGCATCATTTTTTTCGCCACCACGCCCGCGGCCACGAGCGCGACGGTGAGCCTTCCGGAGAAATGCCCGCCACCGCGGTAATCGTTGAACCCGCCAAATTTTTCGCGGGCCGTGAAATCCGCATGTCCGGGCCTGGGCGTGTCCTTGAGTTTCTCGTAATGGCTCGAATCCGCATCCCTGTTTTTGAAAAGGACGAGGAGCGGCGCGCCGGTCGTCTTGGAGTTGAACACGCCCGACACCAGCTCCGGCTCGTCCGCCTCCACGCGCGGGGTGGTGCCCGCGGTTCCGCCTTTTCGGCGCGCGAGGTCGGATGCGAAATCCGCCTTGTCCAGCCCGATGCCGGCCGGGCAGCCGTCGATGAGCACGCCCACGGCCGGGCCGTGAGACTCGCCCAACAGGCTCACCCGAAACAAACGCCCAAATGTGTTCATAGCATCCCCCTCTATCCTCTTTTCAGCTTCTCCAATTCCGTGAAAAAATCCGGGAAGGATTTTGATACGCATTCCTCGCCCGCCAGCTTCATGCCCCCGTCCGACTCGAGGGCCAGCAGGGCGCCGGCCATGGCGATGCGATGGTCGCCGTGCGAGTCCAGGTCCGCGCCCCTGATTTTCCCGCCCTCGATGCGCATCTCATCCCTGCCCACATCGATGCGGATGCCGGCTTTGCCGAATTCCTCTCGCAGCGCGGCCGCCCGGTCGCTCTCCTTGATCCGAAGCCTTCGGGTTCCGCGGATGATGCTCACACCCGGCGCGCCCGCGGCCAGCGCGCACAAAGACGGAGCCAAATCGGGGCAGTCCGACACGTCGAATTCAAAGGGCCGCCGCTCGCCGCGCTCCACCTGCACCCGGGTGCCTAAGATCCTCACTTTCGCTCCGGCCTGCCTGAGTGCGTCCAGCACGGCTTTGTCGGCCTGCTTCGAATCCGCGTCCAGCCCTAAAAGCCTGATTCTGCCCCCGATGGCGCCGGCCACCAGCAGGAAGGCCGCCCCCGACCAGTCGCCCTCCACCGCATAGCGGATGCCATCATAATTCTGCCGCCCGGCCATCTCAAAGCGCGTCAAATCTTTTTTCGCATCAATCTGGGCCCCGAATCGTCCGAGCAGGCCCAGCGTCATATCGATGTAGGGTTTGCTGGCCGGATTTCGCACTTCCAATACCGAATCCCGCGCCGTTTTGGGCAAGGCGATCAGAAGCGCGCTGATGGGTTGGGATGAGAGCGAGCCGTCCACGTTTCCCGTCCCGCCCAGCAGAGGGCCGCGCACCCGCACGGGCGCGCATCCGTCCGTTGTCTGGCATTTTGCTCCGAACGCGCGCACCGCCTCTTCCAGCATGCCCATGGGCCTCTTGGCCAGACTTCCACGGGCGGTCAGGACGGTCTCCTGCCCCGACAGGGCCGCGATCGGAGCGAAAAGGCGCATGCACGTGCCCGACTCGCCGCAGTCCAGCCGTCTGGCCGGTTCGCGGGCTCCCGGTCTGATCGTAACCTCGCCTGCTTCTTCATCCACGTCCGCCCCGAGCGCGCGCACGACGGTCAGGGCGGTTCTGCAGTCCTCGCTATCCGAGCCGTTGGAGAGCACGCTCTCCCCGTCGGCCAGCAGCGCCGCTGCGAGCGCGCGTTGCATCATGCTCTTGGACGGCGGCGCGCGCGCCGTGCCGTCGATCTCACCCGGCGCGATAAATCTCATGAACAATCATCTCAACTATTTTCTTCACCGGCTTTTTTTCCGCGTCCAGCGCGAAATCGCAGGCTGACGCGTATGCCGGCATGCGCGCGCGAAGGATGGAGCGTAATTTTCCTTCCCGATCCGGGTGGTCCAGAAGCGGCCGGTTCGCATCCCCCTCCGTGCGCCCGGCCAGCGTCCGGGCGGGGGCGAAGAGCCACACCACCGTGAAATGTTTTCGCAGAAGCTCGATATTCTCCTCCCGCAGCACGATCCCGCCCCCGCACGAGACGACCATCTTGTCTTTTTTGGCCAGTTCTAGCAAAAGGGCAGATTCCATTTCCCTGAACCTGTCCTCGCCCTCCTGCTCGAAAATCTCGCGCACGGTGCGGCCGGCCTTTTCTTCAATCATCTCGTCCATCTCCATGAGCGCAAGGCCGGTTCTCTTGGCCAGGACTTTCCCCACGCTCGTCTTGCCCGAACCCATCAGGCCGACGAGCGCGATCCGAGTTTCGGGTCTTTTCGCCTCTGCGCGGCCATGTCCGGCCGCGTCGTCCTCGCCGGCTTCGCCTCCTCCACCTTCGAGGATTTTTCTCATCGCCTCTTCGGGCGCTTTTTGGCCTGTGAATATCTCAAACGAGCCCATCCCCTGATAAAGCAGCCAGTCCAGCGCGCGGACCCGCCGGCAACCGGCTTCGCGGGCATCCGCGCTCAAGGCGCTCTTGAGAGAATAATTCGCCTCCAGCACCGCCAATTTCTCGTGCAACGCCTCTTTCGGGGCGATCCGCTCCCCGGTGCCGATGCACGAGACGAGGATGCGCGCCTCCTTGAGCGCCGGCACGATGTCTTTCTTCTCAAGCGAGCAGAAATGGCATCCGAACTTTTCTGCCATCCCTTGCGCTTTCTTGACTGTCCGGTTGGCGCATGTCACGACGGCGCCCGCTTCGGTCAAGGCCAGGACCGCGGCTTTTGCCGCCCCGCCCGCGCCGATGACGACTGCTTTCTGGCTTTTCATCTCCACGCCCGCTTTCTCGAGCGCGCCCGCCACGCCCATCGGGTCGGTGTTGTGTCCGACGCTCTTGTTGTCTTCAAAGAGCACGGTGTTGACGGCCTCCAACCGGGCCGCGCTCCCATCCAGCCGGTCTGCCGCCTTGGCCATCTCCTCTTTGAACGGCGAAGTGATATTCAGGCCGTCCAGCCCCATCGCCCGTGCCGTGGCCAGCACCTCTCGGGCATTCTCGCCCAATAGTCTGAAGTAAACCGCATCCATTCCCAGCGCCGCATAGGCGGCATTGTGCATCTGCGGGCTCTTGCTGTGCAAAATCGGATTCCCAGCCACCGCGAAAAGCCGGATGTCTGTCCCCGCACTCGCATCCGTTTCATCTCTCCCGGATTTCTTCAACTTCTCGAGCATTTCCGCCATTCTCTCCCGGCCGACCTGTCCCGGCGCCGTGGCCTGCCCATCTTCATGAGCCGCGTATGTGAACGGGCTCCCAAGCATCACGATTCGGGCCCGTTCCTCCCGGCCAAGCGGGCCCATGGAGATCGGCACCACCAGCCTCTTTCTTTCGCACAAGCCGAGCATCGCCTCCACGTCCTGTTTGTTTTTGGCTAAACAGGCCAATTTGGCGATGTCTGCGCCGAGGGAAAAGCATTTCTCCTTTATTTTTCCAAGCTCGACCGGCTTTGGCGTGTGCTCGAAATCATGGTAAGAGACAATCACTTGGCAGCCCGCTTTCCTTGCGGCTGCGACGATCTTTTTCATCCGCTCCGGCGCGGTCTCCAGTTCGATGTCCACATAAGCCGCGCCGCTGTTTATCGCCGTCAGAAGAATGCCCTCTCGCATCTCTTCGTCCATCCCTTCCGGCCGGCACGTGGCGATGATACGGCAGGGCATCGCGAAAATCCTGCGGATCCCCGCCTCATCCAACCCCTTTATTTTTTCCAGCCTCAATTCCGCTAGCGGCCCTCCGGCATCCGCTGGCGCCGGGCTCAGCGCGAGCTTCCCGAGCACCCGGAGGCATTTCTCCAGGCTTGGGTTGGCGATGCTAACACAGATCACGGATGCATTCCTCCAACTCCTGCATGTCAATCTTCTCCACCCCAGCTTTGCCGATCCTCTCCAGCATCACGAAAGCGAGCTTCCCATCCAGCCTTTTCTTGTCCTGCGCCATGGCGGCCATGAGTTTTTCAACCGAAACTCCTTTGGGCAGGCGGGTGGGCAGTCCGAAGGCTTCCAGCACCGACATCAGCCGCTTTTCTTCCGCCTCTTTTAACCCTGCCTTCTTTCTGGAAAGATTCGCTGCGGCCACCATGCCGATGCTGATGGCCATGCCGTGCGCCAACCCGCCTTCCTTCTCGATGGCATGGCCCAGCGTGTGCCCGAAATTGAGGAGCATGCGCTCCCCGAGCGTCTCGCGCTCGTCTTTTTGCACGATCGTTGTTTTCACCTTTATCGAGCGCTTGAGCACATCCCGCATCATTTGTGGATCGAGTCTCATCGCCTTTTGGGCATTTTTCTCAAGCAAATCGAAAAGGGAAGCATCCGCAATCGCCCCGTGTTTGATGATTTCGGCAAATCCGTTCCCCACTTCCTCTTTGGGCAGCGTGAGCAGCACGGCCGGGTCGATGACAATCGCTTCTGGCATGCGAAAAGTGCCCACCAGATTTTTGTAGCCGTGCAGGTTGACGCCTGTCTTGCCCCCGATGCCGGCGTCGGCCTGCGCCAGCAGGGTGGTCGGGCCGTAAATGCAGCGCACGCCGCGCTTGTAAGTGGAGGCCGCGAAGCCGGCCACGTCCAGCACGAGCCCGCCGCCGACTGCGATGACATGAGAGTCCCGGTCTATCCTGTTTTCCAAGAGAAAATCGTATATCTTCCCGACCGTGGTGAGCGTCTTGTTTTTCTCGTCGGCTTCGATCTCGATGCGGGGCAGGTCGGGCAGGAGCTTGGCGTGGAGGCGGGCCACATTCTTGTCCACCACCAGTACCGCATTGCGGCCGCCCGCCCGCTCGGCGATGCGCCCAAGGCTTCCGCCCAGCACGATCGTCGTTTCGGTTGCCTGCGGGCCGCCAAGAATCGAAATCTCATCCACCTAAATCCCCTCCATCGCCTTGTGCAGTTTCCTCACTTTCATGGCCATCGCCGAGAACTGCGCGGGCGTGAGCTGCTGCTCGGCATCGCTCAATGCCTCCTTCGGGTTGCGGTGCACCTCAACGATGAGCCCGTCCGCGCCGGCCGCGACCGCGGCCAGCGATAGCGGCTCCACCAAGGAAGCCCGCCCGCCGGAATGCGTGGGGTCCACGATAACGGGCAGGTGCGTGAGCTCCCGGGCGGCCGGCACCGCGCTGATGTCCAGCGTGTTGCGGGTGTATTTCTCGAACGTGCGGATGCCCCGCTCGCACAGGATGACGTTCGGGTTGCCCTCGGCGAGGATGTATTCGGCGCAGTTGAGCCATTCCTCGATGGTGGAGTACATGCCCCGCTTGAGCAGGATCGGCTTCTCGGTCTTGCCGCATTCCTTGAGAAGCGAGAAGTTCTGCATGTTGCGCGTGCCGATCTGCAGCACGTCCGTGAATTCGCTCACCCACGTCACGTCCCTCGGGTCGATCACCTCGGTGACGGTGGGCAGGCCCGTCTCCTCGCGCGCCTTGGCCAGGATCTGCAGCCCCTTCAAGCCCAGCCCCTGGAACGCGTAGGGCGAGGTGCGCGGCTTGAACGCCCCTCCCCTGAGCATGTCCGCGCCCGCCTCCTTGACTGCCCGGGCCGTTTCGAGCGTCTGCTCCTCGCTCTCCACGCTGCACGGGCCCGCGATGATGGCAAATCCTTTGCCGACCTCCGTTTTTCCCACCTTGACGATGGTGCGGCCGTTGCCGTTCTTGGCTGTGAGTTTCAAATCTTTCATGTCGTCCACCTGTTATCCTTTATTCTATTAAGCATGTTGGGCGGACTTGCAAAATATTTCCTCGAAACCGCAAAATTCATCAGGTTTCGATTCCGATTTCACAAGTCCGGATGACTAGTTATAGAAATAGCCGAAGCTGAAGGACCAGGAAGAATAAGCCCGTGCATTTTGTCCTTCGGTTTGCATGATAATCTGGAAAAACTAGGTCGTTCATCCTATATAAGCATTTGGGCCAGTTCCGGGTTTTTCGCACCCTTTCCGTTTCGCTCTTCGGAGTTTATCCTTGCGGGCAGTATTAAAAATCAGGGAGCAGATGAAACAGCGTTTCCATGGCGCAACTTCGACAAATTCGAGAATGCTTGACTTCTGGCGTCGTGCCTCCAATTCATGAAAGCAATCCAGAGCAATCAGCCTCGGCTGGTAGGTGGATGCTTTCAGAGTTAATCCCCCATCCCGTGCCATCTCCATCAAGTTCTACGAAGAAGTTTCCATCCGATCCTGCCCTGAGGCTGAAGTCTAACGAACTCAACCATATAACTGATACGATAGATTCCCAGTATTCAGAAATCGTTCGGAGGAGAAATACTATTCCTGGGGTTGAGCCGTTGGCCGGAAAGTTCGGCCAGTGCAATGACTTCCAGAAACTATAGTGCCCCCGCAATGTTTTGCGGGGCCACTTAATACCAAACCTCGTCGAAAGACAGATGCAATTTTATCGCATCACTTTCTCGGTTTGGTATAGAAGTGCTGGCATGGGCGCTCGCGACGATTTGGGGAAATGGAGAGAAGGCGGAGAATATGCTCGGTTTTTCTTACAAACCAGGCGGGTTCAGCCTGAAGAGCCCAAGACAAGTATGCAAGACGAAGTGTGGAGATTGCGACGAGCTTGCATTGCTGTTCTATCAGGTTTCAAAACAACTTGGCATTGTCAAATCTGATCAGTTAACTCTAATCATCGTACGGGACAAAAACGATCCAATACGTATCGGTCATGCAAATCTTTTGCTGGCGGAATACAATGGATCAGATTACGTCTTTGATTTGACGCATTTTCCACCGGTCGTCAAACTCGATTTCCGTGTTGACCATGAACATATCTCAACCGACAAGCACCTTTTGAATTGGGAGTTCACTCAAGCCATTCGGGGCCAGCCGAAAAGTACGGCGATAAAGGAGCCAGTTCTCCTCGTCTACGAGCATCCGTTCTACTACTATCACTACAAGCTTGGCATGCAGCTTCTCGAAGAGAAGAACTGGGCCGACGCCGAGAAAGAACTTTTGAAAAGTAACCCGCACGATCCAGATTCCTTTCTGTCTCTTGCAAACGCTCAACTGAACCAAGGAAGCTTTCGCTGGAGAGAAGCTCATGTCAATATCAATAAGGCCATAGTTTTATCGCCGAAGGACTTGCACATCCTAGGGATCTCTACTGGATATTTGCTAGGCGTGGGTGCATTCAACCAAGCTTTGGAGCTTGGTATGCGTGTCGAAAAAAGAAAACCAAATGATGCATTGAATCTAGTGTATGTCGCAACCGCATTTTATCGTCTCTCGCTGGTCGATTCTATCGATTATAATGGTTCCACGGTTGGCGTATTCGCGCATCCGGAAAGGAGTGAAATTCGTCTTTCTCATTATGCGAATTTGTTGCAATATTATGGCCAGGCATTAGCAGTGATCTCACAAATCAAGGGCGACATGAAGCCGTTCCTTGATAAAACACAGTCTGTCGTCGGGCAAATCCTATACTCTTACGAGCTTGCGCTACGTGGAGAATTCGAAAAAATCAATGAGGAGGAACTTAAGGCTGCGAAAGAAGCACTTGATCCCGCCAGTCCTCTCTTGTTGCTTGGTGATTGGGCATCTTCAGAGGTTGCTCGGAAGAAGAGATGATTCTACTTTAATTTTCTGTTTTTTTATCAACTCTTTGGTATCTTTTTCCATCATTCGCATTATCTCTTTTTGACTCTGTTTCTCCAAGCGTTTTATCTCCGATTCGAATGCGCTATTCAGCGTTATTATTTTGTCCCGGAGCGAGTCTGCCTTTGTTTTCAGCATTTTTGCACTATCTTGCGTCGTAACCGTATTCGGAACCTCCATTTTTTGGCTGTCCATCTCGCGTTTATCTCCGCCGAAACCGGCCAGCTGCCATACAAAGAACGCCGTTACGGCCAGCCGTGCCGCCTTTCGAGCGCGCGCTGTCCACGCGCCCGTTCGAGGGCTTGATTTTCCTGCAATCGCCAGTTTTTGCATGCTATTATTGTCGCCGAACACCTATTTATGCGTATCTAAGCCGCGCGGCCGCTCTTCTGCGGATGCTCTTTTCCATTCTCCCTATTTGTTATATTCGCAACATTATGTATTTATTATATGCCCCCACCCATCTTCTCATGGATCGCATCCTCATCCTAGATTCCACTCTGCGCGAGGGCGCGCAGGCTCCCAACGTGCGTTTCAGCCCCGAGCAGGAGCTCCAGATCGCCTCCGGCCTCGACCGTCTGGGTGTGGATTTCATCGAATACTCGCCCATCGTCTCGGAAAAAAGCGGCCGGGTGGCCCAGGAACTGCTGGCCGCCGGTCTGCGCTCGGAGGTGATCCTGCACGGGCGGGCGACCATTCCCGACATCGACCTTCTGCTCAAGCACGACCCCAAATGGATCGCCATCTACCTCTCCACCTCCAGCGTGCATCTGGAGCACAAGCTGCACATGAACCGGGAGGAAGCCCTCGTGCAGACGCAGCGAATGGTCGAATATGCCAAACGCCACGGCGTGAAGATGCGCTTCACCTGCGAAGACGCGTCCCGGACGGATGCGGACGAACTGCTCCAATTCGCGCGCGTCGCGGCCGAGGCCGGCGCGGACCGGATTTCGATTACCGATACGGTCGGCGTCATGACTCCCTCGTCCATGCATGCGCTCGTCCGCCACGTCCGCTCCGCGCTTCCCTCCGTCGGCCTTGATTTGCACTGCCACAACGATCTGGGTCTGGCGCTGGCCAATTCGCTGGCCGGCATCGAGGCCGGCGCCGACTGCATCCACGCCTCCATCAATGGCGCCGGAGAGCGCGCCGGCATCCCCCGGATGGCCGAAGTGGTGATGGCGCTCCAAGTCCTCTACCGGCAGCGGCCGGAACTGAAGGCCACCGAACTCCCCCATCTCTCCCGGCTCTTCTCCAAGATATCCTCCCTCCCCTCCGACCCCTTCAGCCCGGTGGTGGGCGAGAACGTCTTCCGCCACAAGGGCGGCACGCATCTGGGCGCGGTGCTGCGCACCGACGGCAAGGCATACGAGGCGTTCTCCCCCCAGTCCTTGGGCATCAAGCGCCGGGTGGTGGTGGGTGAATACTCCGGGAAAAACGTCGTGCGCTACCTGTCCGATCGCCTCGGGCTCAAGTTAAGCGACGGACAGGTTGCCAAGGCGCTGGCCCGGCTCAAGGAAAAAGAGGGCGACATGTTCGAATTCGAAGTGTAAGGACTATTCAAGGTGAAAACAATGGAGAACAACATCAGCGTGTTCATCGGCGCGGTGAGCGATGAGAAGATCAAGACCGCCCACGTCTGTGAGCAGCTGCTCATGATTCCGGGCGTGAGCCGGGTTTGGGAGCTCACCGGCTCGCTCGACCTGCTGGTGCTCGTGGTCTCGCCATCGATCCAGGCCATCAACGAGGTGGTGGAGGCCGTGCGCGCCAGCCCCGGCGTGCTGCAGACCACATCCTATCTGGTCCTGGACACCCACACTCGCAAGGAGGTATAATCGCCATGCCCGCCCAAACCCTCGTGCAGAAAATCCTCTCGGCCCATGCGGGCCGGCCGCTGTCCATCGGAGAGCTGGCCGTCGTTCGCGCGGACGACGTGCTGGCGCACGACACCACATGCGCATGGGCCATCGAGCCGTTCCACCAAATCGCCACTCATGTTTTCGATGCCCAAAAGATCCACCTCTTCTTCGACCACGCCTACCCCGCTCCGTCGGTGCAGGCCTCCCATCTGCACACCCTCATCCGACGCTTCGCCCTCGAGCAGGGCATCGACATCATCACCGACGGCGTGTGCCATCAGGTGATGGCCGAGCGGTTCCTCGAGCCCAACCACCTGCTCGTGGGCGCGGACAGCCACACGCCCACCGGCGGCGGATTGGGCGCCCTGTGCATGGGCTTCGGCTCCACCGACGCGGCCGTGGCGATGGCCACCGGCAAGGTGTGGGTGCGCGTGCCTCAGACCATTCGGATTGTCCTCGAAGGCCGTCTGGCCGGGGGCGTCTACCCCAAGGACGTCATCCTCTCCATCGCCAAGGCGCTCTCAAGCGAGGGCGCGAATTACAAGGTGGTGGAATTTTGCGGTCCTGCCATCCGCGATTTCGAAGTGCCCTCGCGCCTGACCCTCTGCAACATGTGCGCCGAGATCGGCGCGAAAACCGGCATCGTGCCGGCGGACGCGCAGACCGAGAAATATTTGCGCGCACAAAACCGCTTCGTTCCTTTCGAGCGCCTGCGCTCCGATCCGGATGCCGAATTCGCGGACACCTTCACGTTCGACCTCTCGGCCATCGAGCCCACCGTGGCCTGCCCGCCCGACATCGATCGGGACGTGCCGGTCTCGCAGGTCGAGGGCACGCCGATCACGCAGGTGTTCCTCGGCTCGTGCACCAACTGCCGCATCGAGGATCTGGAAGTGGCCAGCCGCATCCTCAAGGGCCGAAAGATCGCGCCCGGCCTCAAGTTCATCGTCACGCCCGCGAGCCGGCAGGTGTACGAGCAGGCGATCGAGCGCGGGTATCTGGCTGAGTTCTCGCGCATCGGGGCCATCATCTCGCCGCCGGGCTGCGGCGCGTGCCTCGGCCGGCACATGGGCGTGCTGGACGATGATGACGTGTGCGTGAGCACATCGAACCGAAATTTCACGGGCCGCATGGGCTCGCCCAAGGCGAAAATCTACCTCGCCTCCCCGGCCACGGCCGCCGCCTCGGCCATCGAAGGCCAGATCGCCGACCCGCGCCGGTATTTGCCGAAGTAAATCCTCTGGATGTGTTTCTATGGCACGCGTATGGAAATTTTCCGACTCGATCAACACCGACCTCATCACGCCCGGCCGCTACAACATGACGACCGACAAGGCCGAGCTGGGGCGCATCGCCTTCATCGAGCACCGGCCGGAGTATGCCCAAGGGGTGCGGCCCGGTGATTTCGTGGTGGCGGGCCGAAACTTCGGCTGCGGCTCCAGCCGCGAGACGGCGGTGTACGCGCTCAAGGCCAACGGCATATCGGCCATCGTGGCCAAGTCGTACGCGCGCATCTTCTACCGCAACTGCATCAACAACGGCGTGATGGCGCTGGTTGCGCCGGCCGAATTCGTCGAAGCGGCGCTGGACGGGGACGACCTGTCCATCGAGGGCGGCCGGCTCGTCAACCGCACGCGCAACCGCTCCGTTCCGGTCTCCCTCCCGCCGCTCATGATCCGTTTGCGCGAATTTGGCGGCATCCTCAACTTCCTGAAAACTCACAAAATCGAGGAGCTGGAGGCAAAGGCGGACGTGCCGGCGCCAAAGGAATTCAAAGCGTGCAAAATCGAGGGGATCGGGGCGGGGGCGGAGCGCACCACGGCCCGTAAAGCTCCGCGCGCCTCCTCCGGCCAGAGTAAAAAGAAAGACATCCTATTCAAATGATCCGTTCCGGGTTTGATTTGCATGGCCAAGAAAATCCTTTACATCAACGGCGACGGCGTCGGGCCCGAGCTCATGGCGCATGCGCGCTCCATCGTGGACAAGCTCATCGACGTCGAATGGGTGGAAGGCGAGGCCGGCTACGAGACTTACAAGAAGCGCAACACCCCTCTTCCCGGCGACACCATCGCATCGGCCCGCGCCTGCGACGCCGTCCTTTTCTGCGCCGTCAGCACGCCGCCCGGCATCCCGGATTACAAGAGTGCCATCATCTCCTTGCGAAACGAGCTGGGCCTCTACGCCAACCTCCGCCCCTTCCGTTCGCTTCCCAACGTGCCGCCTCCGGCGTGGGCGTGTCCCGCCGCCTCGCCCCAGTCCTCATCATTTCTTGATTTTTCCATCGTGCGCGAGAACAGCGAGGGGCTCTATTCGGGCATCGAGGAGTCGGACGGCGAGCGGGCCACCGCATTGCGCGTCATCACGCGCAAAGCCTGCGAGCGCATCGTGAAGTTCGCCTTCGATTATGCCCAGTTGCGCCCGTTTGACCGCGTGACTTTGGTTCACAAGGCCAACGTGATGCGCAAAACGGACGGCCTGTTCCTCGAGGCCGGCCGCGCCGTGTCCAAGGCCTATGCGCCCGCCATCGCCTGTGAGGACGCGCTCGTGGATTCGGTGGCCATGCGCCTGGTCAAGTCGCCGCAGGATTTCCAGGTCATCGTGACCACCAACCTCTTCGGCGACATCCTCTCCGACGAGGCGTCCGCCCTCATCGGGGGGCTGGGCGTCGCGCCCTCCGCCAACATCGGGCAAAAACACGCCCTTTTCGAGCCGGTGCACGGCTCGGCGCCGGACATCGCCGGGAAGGGGATCGCCAACCCCACCGGCATGCTCCGATCGGCGGCGATGATGTTGGCGCATCTGGGCCATCCCAAAGAGGCCGCGCGCCTGGAGTCGGCCATCATCCGCGCCTACGAGCAGAATGTCAAAACAAGGGATGTGGGCGGCCTTTCCGGCACCCAAGAGATGGTCGAGGCGATCCGCAAAAACCTGTCCTGAGCCCGGTATCCTATCGGGCTCGTTGCATCTACATATATCCTCTTTTCGGACCCAGGCTCGGCATCTTTTGCGTATCCGGCCGCTCTTTCTTTTCCCAGAGCGCCATCTTCTTCCCGCTCTGCCCGATCAGGAATTTGAAGAACCCTTTCTCGTCCCCGTCTTTTGAGCGGGTGGCGTTCCATTCGCGCACGATGCGGTTATGCTCGGCCATCTCCATCTCCATCGCGTCGAGCACCTGCCGTACTTTCCCCTCATCATACTCTCCTTTCTGCCATAAGCGGGGGCAGACGAAGTTGCGCGTGTAGCCGATCTTGTCCGTGCCGTCCGCCTCTTTGCCGACAAATGCGAACGGGTACGCTTTGCAGGCCATCGGATGATATCCCCATATGGCGCAGCCGTTGGAATGGCGCGAGAAGATGCAGTAATTGGTCTTGAGCCTTTTGAGGATGAGCAGCCGCTCGCTCATCTGCCCATGTTTGTCGAAGATGAACACGGTCGAGTGCGGCGCGGACTGGATGTACTTCGCCTCGTCAAGCTCGCAGAATTCATCTGGTTCGCAGTCTAGCCTGCGCATGATGCGCAGCATGTCAAAGCCCGTGATGGGCACCGCGAAGCGGTTGCAGCATTTCTCCCCGCACGAGGCGCAGGGCTCCGTCATCGAGGTTTTCGCGCCCGAAAGGCCGATCGCCCGGTCGATTATCTTCTCTTTCTTGTTCATCGCCCCGCCCATTTTTGCCGGTTTTAGAGTCGCATTCCGCCCGTTTCTCATCCCATCTGTTTGGAGGCCATGAATCTCTCGAGCGCCCGTATTTTTTTCATCATGTCCGCGAATTGGACGGGCGTGAGCTGCTGCTCGGCATCGCTCAATGCCTCCTTCGGGTTGCGGTGCACCTCGACAATGAGCCCGTCCGAGCCGCCGGCCACGGCCGCGAGGCTCATGGGCGGAATCAGGCTCGGCCGTCCGGTGGAGTGGCTGGGATCCACGATGACGGGCAGGTGCGTGAGTTCCTGCACGGCCGGCACCGCGCTCAAATCCAGCGTGTTTCGCGTGTAAGGCTCGAACGTGCGGATGCCCCGCTCGCAGAGGATGACGTCCGGGTTGCCCTCGGCGAGGATGTATTCGGCGCAGTTGAGCCATTCCTCGATGGTGGAGTGCATGCCCCGCTTGAGCAGGACCGGCTTGCCGGCCTTGCCCACTTCCTGCAAAAGGGCGAAATTCTGCATGTTGCGCGCCCCGATTTGCAGCACGTCTGCGTGGGCGCACACCCATTGCAGGTGCTTGGCATCCACGATCTCGGTGACAATGGGCAGGCCGGTCTCGTCCCGCGCCTTCTCCAGCAGTTTGAGCCCCTTCAAGCCCAGCCCCTGGAACGCGTAGGGCGAGGTGCGCGGCTTGAACGCCCCGCCGCGAAGCATGTCCGCGCCCGCCTCCTTGACTGCCCGCGCGGTCTGGAGAAGCTGATCTTCGCTCTCCACGCTGCACGGGCCGGCGATGACCGTGAATCCCTCCCCCACGCGCGCCTTCCCGACCTTGACGATCGTGCGCTCGTTGCCTTTTCGGCCGACCAGTCTGATGTTCTTCATCTCGTTTGCCATAATATGTCCCCGAGCTTCCGTGATTTATCTGCAATATTCTTTCGCGTTATCGGCATTTCATCCGCCGGTATCCGGCCTTTTCCGATCTGTCTTCTTATCGTCTATTGCGCGTCCGCCTTCTTAATATCTTGCGCGAATCGCACGATGCCGGTAATCACTTTCTCTTCATCCCTTACCGTTCTGCCCTCAATGCGGCTCGCGTACATGTTGATCAGCCGGCTGCCGACGATCACGCCGTCCGCGCCGGCCTGAACGAAGCGCCGGCCCGCGTTTGCATCCGAAACGCCGAATCCCACGCACAAGCGATTGCGGGTTTCGGCCCCGCTTTTGCGGCTCTCATCAGCGAGTTTTCGGATTCTTTTGACGAACTCGACGCTTTCTTGGGCCGCTTCTTTTCTTTCGCCCGTGGTGCCGGCCACTGCAACCAGATAAGTGAACGAGCCGGCCGAACCCCCCGCCTGCGAACCGGTACCTGCCTCGCATGCCAGTATCTTTTTCGCCCTCTCCTGCGCCGTGTTGGTGGCCATGAGCCGGATGATGTAAAGCCCGATCTTCGACGCTTCCTCTTCCAACTCCTCATCCTCGCCCATGGGCACATCTGGCACCAGCACGCCCTGCACGCCCGCCTCTTTGGCCGCCTGCATGAAGCGCGCCGTTCCATACGCGTAAATGATGTTGTAATAAGTCATGAACACAAACGGGGTGCGCACTCCATCTAACCTCAGCTTTTTCACCAATTCCAGCGCTTTGTCCGTGTTCATGCCATTGGCCAGCGCGCGCGAGGAAGCGGCCTGAATCGCGGGCCCGTCGGCCAGCGGGTCGGAGAAGGGGATGCCCAGCTCGATGACGTCCGAATAGGGAGCCAGCGCGCGAACCAGTTTAGCCGTGAATTCCGCGCTCGGGTCCCCGCAGCAAACATATGGTACAAACATCATGACAAACGCCCCGAATCCATCAATTGCCCGCCGCCCTTCTTCCACCCTCTTTTTGCGCCCCGCCCGCCGCCCCCGGCCTCCTCTCCCTTTGTGCGATTTGCTCCACGTCCTTGTCTCCCCGTCCCGAGAGATTGACAATCACGAGCGTTTCTCCGGTTTCATCCGGGCCCCGGGCTTTGCTGGCCGGGACCGAGCCCGCTTTCTTTTTGCATTCATCTGCCAAGTGTTTGAGATATCCAATCGCGTGCGCGGATTCGAGCGCCGGAATGATGCCCTCCAAATGCGCCAGCTGCCGGAAGCCCTCCAGCGCCTCCTCATCTTCAAGCGAAACATATTTTGCCCGCCCGCTGCTGGCCAGCTCGGCATGCGCCGGCCCGATGGCCGGATAGTCCAGCCCGGCCGAAATGGAGTGGGTATCCTTGATTTGCCCGTATTTATCCTCCAGCACATAGGTTTTGGTGCCATGCAATATTCCTATTCTCCCGTCGGCGCTCATGCGGGCCGCATGCTTTCCGCTCGAAATGCCAAGCCCTCCCGCTTCCACGCCAATCATTTTCACGTCCTTGTCATCCAGAAATGCGCCAAACAAACCAATGGCGTTGCTGCCCCCGCCCACGCACGCCACCAGATAATCCGGAAGCCTTCCCTCCGCCTTCAAAATCTGCTCGCGCGCCTCCTTTCCAATCACCGACTGGAATTGCGCTACCATGGACGGGAACGGATGCGGCCCCAGAGCCGAGCCGAGCATGTAGTGCGTATTCTTGAAATTGGCCGCATAATCCCGGATGGCTTCATTCACCGCATCCTTGAGGGTGCGCGAGCCGCCCTCCACCACCTTTACTTT